>ONNY01000072.1 GCA_900319305.1 uncultured Prevotella sp. | reverse complement strand
GAGCAGACCACCGACGACAACGAGTTGGTTACCAATAGCCGTAGCCACGAACCAGCCACCCATCATCATACCCTTATACTTGGGAGGAGCCACCTTCGATACAAACGAGATACCCATTGGTGAAAGCAAGAGTTCTCCAAAGGTCAGCACCAGGTAAACCATAATCAGCAGGTTGGGTGTGACGTCAGCCACATGCACAGCCACAGGATTACCGTCAGCGCCCGTCTCCGTCATCGGCATCGGCAGGCCAAATGAACCAAAGGCCATCAGGGCATAGGCAATGGCAGCCACAATCATACCATAGGCAATCTTGCGGGGTGCAGAGGGTTCCTTACCCTTGGCAGCCAGCGAACCGAAGATCGCCATCGACACAGGTGTCAGTGCTACCACATAGAAGGGATTGAACTGCTGGAAGATCGGGGCGGAAACAGTGATCGTGCCATCTGCATCGTACGACAGACAGAGGAATGCCAAAGCCATACAGATCACAATGGCAGAAATGGCCTTGCCCTTACCTGTCTTGCTCTGGAACAGAGAGAAACCAGCATAGACGATGAAGATCACAGCCACGAGGTTCCATACGTTGAAGCACATCGCCTGCAGACCCTGCGCACTCTGAGCCGTAAACTCATCAGCGAAGTAGGTCAGCGACAGACCATTCTGGTGGAACGCCATCCAGAAGAAGATCACCACGGCGAACACGAGACACAGGGCCACGATGCGCTGCTTGGTCTCTTCCTTCGAGAGTTCAGGCTCATTGCTGGTATCAGCAGCCTTGGCAGCATCCTTCTTCGTGCCGCCCTCCGTATGACGGAAGGTAGAACGGAATGCGTAATAGATGGCGATTGAGAGCACCAACGATGCACAGGCCACGGCAAACGAGAAGTGATAGGCATCATTGCTCGAATAGCCTAAGGCGTTCTCAGCATACTCCTTGATACGGATGGCAGCCGTCGGGGCAAACAAGGCACCGATGTTGATCGCCATATAGAAGATCGAGAAGCCTGCATCGCGCTTGTCCTTATACTGCGGATCGTTATACAGATCACCCACCATCACCTGCAGGTTTCCCTTGAAGAGACCCGTACCGAATCCGATCAGCAACAGGGCGGCCAGCATCACGATGAGGGCGAGAGAGTCGCCACCCAGGGGCACTGACAACAGTAGATAGCCTGCAAACATGATGATGATACCCGTGGTGACCATCTTGCCGAAGCCGAACTTATCGGCCATGATACCACCAATCAGCGGGAGGAAATACACCAGCATGAGGAATGAACTGTAGATCGTACCGGCCACAGCGGGTGACAATCCGTAATTGGCTCTCAAAAACAGAGCAAAGACGGCAAGCATCGTGTAATAACCGAAGCGCTCGCCAGTGTTGGCCAGTGCCAACGCGAATAATCCTTTTGGTTGTCCTTCGAACATAATTTATTTGATATTTGAGTTTTTAGTCCTGATGATATTGAAAAGGTAAGAGATCTTGACGACGATGTTGCCGAAGTTGGACTTTGAGAAATAGTCACGCTTAGAACTGCCATAGATGTTGCCCAGCCCATAGTAGTAACGGCCTTCCAGCAGGAAGTGGCCCACCTTACGGTTACTGAACTCCAGACCCACGGCAAACACCACACCATAATCGACCTTATTCTCCACAGCCATCGTGTCCTGTGCCACGATATGCGAGGCACGGAGGTTTCCATATTTATAGTCGGGCGACAGTTTACCGTTTTTGTCGGGATTGGGATTGAAGGCAGGATCCCTTACGTCGAAGTTCGTCTCAATCTTATCGCTCAGGAAGAATCCGATCTGCGGACCCAACTGTACGAAAGCCTGAACACCACTGCGCTCACGTCCCCACCCTAATCGTGCCAGAACGGGAATCTGCAGATACGACATCTTACGGCTATACTGCAGCGACTGTGTCTCATCAGTCAGCAAGGGCACGGGCTCATCCTTCAAGGTCAGGATCTTCTCCTTCCAGCCGATCTGGGCATAGTTCATCTCAGCCACGATGGCACAGATGCTACTGAAATACTTCTCACATGTATAACGGCCTGTGATACCAAACGTAGCACCGCCCAACATACCCTGGGGCACCTTGGGAACGAAACCCACGTTACTCAACACATAGCCGCCGTTCACACCGATGGCAAGATCCTTGCGAAACTCTCCCACCTGAGCCGCCACGCTCAAAGGCAAGAGGGCAAAACAGCAAGCCAGTACCTGTTTGTATATTGTCATATTGTCTGTTTCCTAATTAGAATCTGATGGTCTCAATCACCATGTCAGGACGGTAATGCACAAACATCATCGTCTTGTTTCTCATACCGCCATTCCCATAACGCTCAAACACCAAAGGTGTCTGCACGTGGGGATAACTCGACGTACCAGCCGAACCGTTGAAGAACTTACCATACTTATGCAGTCCGCGCAGGAAGAAATAGGCGTGGTCAAAACCCGTGATGGCAAAGCGAGGCAGCGCATTCATCATATCGGCATGGAAGTTCCAGCGATACTTCTGCTGCAGACGCTGCGTGGCAGGCGACACGGGATTATAGTAGAACACCGAGGGGATAAAGGTGTTATACTTATAGAAGTTATCCAGATGCGTCTTGGTGTACATCAGCCACTCCGTATAGCCAAACATCGTGATGTCGAGGTCGGGATGGTTCACCTTCATACCGTTGATCTTCGAGAAGGCGATACCCAGTTCGGGAGAACGCCCTGTGTTCAGGATCACCACATTCGGCTGCGTGGTGCTGAAGGCCTTGACGAAGTTCGACTCTTCCGACTTCAGGTTCGTCAGGTTATAGGTGATGCCACGCTGTTCCAACTGTCTGCGGAGACTTGCCGTGAAGGTTCCCTTCCTACTCGTCGAGTCGTTACAGTCGATAAACACGGGGTGATAGTCCTTGAATTTCTGCAGGAAATGCGTGATGGCGGATTCGTTCTGCTCCGTGGGTGTCTGATACACCTGGAAGATATGACGGTTGTCCACCAACTGAGGCGCATTGATCGAGAACGGGATCAGCAACTGTATGTCGTGCTTCGCCACGAAGTCCGACATCACATCCATCTGCTTCGAATAGAGCGGACCGATGATCAGGTCGCAATTGGCAGCAGCGGGATCCGTCAGCAACTGGGGGATATTGGCATCCTCAGCCGCATTCCAGGCATGCACATCCACAGAGATGCCCAGTTTCTTCAGACTGTCACAGGCCATCAGCACACCACGGTAGTACTCCACCATCCTTCTGCCGTCACCATTGATATCATGCAGGGGCAGCATCACGCCCAAGCGGATGGGGCGATCAGCGATGCCTGCGCTGGAATTGGGACTAGCCGGACTAGCATTACTAGCATTACTTGATATGCTAGAACTGCTAGGACTGCTAGGACTGCTGGCACTAGTCTTCCCAGGATAGGGAATCTTCAGCATGGTGCCCTTCTTCAGTTCGTAGCCAGGCGCCTTCATCTCGGGGTTGGCCTCCAACAGTTCCTCGATGGTCAGGTCATACATCCTGGAGATACCAAAGATCGTCTCCTTACGCTTCACCTGATGAAGTCCACGGATCGATTCATCTTCCTGAGCCGACACCACACCAACTGCCACGAAGAGCATGACAAACAGCGAAAAATATCTTAAAAGTCGAGTCATAATTCTATATTTTAGCAATTTCGCCTACAAAAGTACGAAATAAATGTCAATTATCAATTGCGATTTATCAATTTTTTACTAACTTTGCACTTTAAAGCAGACTAAAATGAGAATATATCGCGTATTTTTGCCCTTTCTGATGGTTTTTCTGCCATTTGGATGCTCCGCTCAGGATGATGTTCTGGTCGAAGATGAAGAACAGGAGGTCCTCAGTGTGAGTAAACTGTCTTTCCCCAATGCCTTCTCGCCCAACGGCGACGGGCGGAATGATACGTTCGTGGCGAAGGAATGCGAGAACATCACCGAGTTCCACGCCTATATCTTCAACCGCTGGGGACAGAAACTATTCGAATGGACGGATTCTGGCCAAGGTTGGGATGGCACCCATAACGGCACGCCCGTGAAAGATGGCGTCTATTTCCTGCTCTGTAAGGCGAAGGGCTCCGACGGCAAGACGTATAACATCCGCAAAGACGTAAACCTGCTACGTGGCTATTACGAAGGCACTGACAACGAATGACCCCATGAAGAGAGAAGACGAGAAAATAAATGTGTACGGCGCACGCGTACATAATCTGAAGAATATCGACGTAGAGATACCACGCCAGTCGCTGACGGTCATCACGGGCCTCAGTGGCTCGGGCAAGTCGTCGTTAGCCTTCGACACGATCTTTGCCGAAGGGCAACGCCGATATATCGAGACCTTCTCCGCCTATGCCCGTAACTTCTTAGGTGGCATGGAGAGGCCCGATGTCGATAAGATTACTGGTCTGTCACCCGTCATCAGCATCGAGCAGAAGACCACTAACAAGAATCCACGTTCCACCGTTGGCACCACTACTGAGATCTACGATTACCTGCGTCTGCTCTTTGCCCGGGCCGGAAAGGCCTACAGCTATGCCACCGGTGAGGAGATGGTGAAATATACGGAGGAGAAAGTGCTCGACATGATCATGCACGACTATGCCGGTAAGCCCATCTATATCCTCGTCCCTCTGGTGCGCAGCCGAAAAGGCCACTATCGTGAACTCTTCGAGTCGATGCGCCGTAAGGGCTATCTGAATATCCGCGTGGATGGAGAGCTGCTGGAGATCACACGCGGCATGAAGGTAGATCGCTACAAGAACCACGACATCGAAGTAGTGATCGATAAACTGAAGCCAGGGGCAGAGGCCACCGACCGCCTCAAGAAGTCTGTCGCCATCGCCATGAAACAGGGTGAAGGGCTCGTCATGATCCTCGAAAAGGACTCTGGTGCCATCAAGCACTTCTCCAAGCGACTGATGTGCCCCACCACGGGCATCAGTTACTCCGACCCAGCACCCAACAACTTCTCCTTCAACTCCCCCCAGGGGGCCTGCCCCCACTGTAAGGGATTGGGGTATATCAACATGATCGACCTCGGGAAGGTGATGCCCGATAAGAAACAGAGCATTCACGACGGCGGCATCGCGCCCCTTGGCAAATACAAGAACCAGATGATCTTCTGGCAGGTGGAGGCCATTCTGAAGAAGTATGAGTGCGACCTCAAGACACCGCTCCAGAATATTCCCGACGAGGCCCTGCAGGAAGTGCTCTACGGTTCATTGGAGAACGTACGCATCGACAAGGAACTGGTGCATACCTCTAGCGACTATTTCGTTTCGTTCGACGGTATCATCAAGTACCTGCGCAACGTGATGGACAACGACGACTCCACAGCAGGTCAGAAATGGGCCGATCAGTTTCTCGCCGAATGTGAATGCCCCGAGTGTCACGGTCAGCGTCTGAACCGTGAAGCCCTGTCGTATAAGATCTGGAACAAGAACATCGCCGAGCTCGCCTCGATGGACATCAGTGAACTGCGCGAGTGGCTCGACCAGGTGGACGCCCATCTCGACCACCAGCAACAGCAGATCGCCGTTGAGATCCTCAAAGAGATCCGCACCCGACTGGACTTCCTGCTCGAAGTGGGACTCGACTACCTCGCCCTCAACCGCCAGTCAGCCTCCCTCTCAGGCGGTGAGAGCCAGCGCATCCGTCTTGCCACACAGATCGGTTCGCAGTTGGTGAATGTGCTCTACATCCTCGACGAGCCCAGCATCGGCCTCCATCAGCGCGACAACGAACGCCTCATCCACTCCCTCAAGGAACTGCGCGATCTGGGTAACACGGTCATCGTCGTCGAACACGATGAGGACATGATGCGCAGTGCCGACTGGATCGTGGACATCGGTCCTCGGGCAGGTCGCAAGGGCGGTGAAGTGGTCTTCCAAGGCACCCCTCAGGAGATGCTACTGACAGACACCATCACGGCTCAATACCTGAATGGACAGCAGCAGATCGTCGTCCCCACCCGGCGGCGTAAGGGCAATGGCAAGAGCCTCGTCCTTCGTGGCTGCACAGGCAATAATCTCAAGCACGTCGATGTCGAATTCCCGCTGGGTGAACTCATCCTCGTGACGGGTGTCTCAGGCTCCGGCAAGTCCACCCTCATCAACGAGACGCTGCAGCCCATCCTCTCGAAACACTTCTATCACTCACTGAAGAACCCCATGCCCTACGAGAGCATCGAGGGACTGGAACATATCGATAAGGTGGTGAATGTTGATCAGTCGCCCATCGGGCGCACCCCGCGTTCCAATCCAGCCACCTACACGGGCGTCTTCTCCGACATCCGCTCGCTGTTTGTCAACCTGCCCGAAGCCAAGATCCGCGGCTACAAACCCGGTCGATTCTCCTTCAACGTGAAGGGACCATCGAGATGAACTTCCTGCCCGACATCCAGGTACCCTGCGAGACCTGTCATGGCAAGCGTTACAACCGTGAGACCCTCGAAGTGCGCTATAAGGGCAAGTCGATCGCCGATGTGCTCGACATGACCATCAACCAGGCGGTGGAGTTCTTCGAGAATGTGCCCGACATCCTCCGAAAGATTAAGACCATCCAGGATGTGGGTCTCGGCTATATCAAACTCGGTCAGCCCTCCACCACCCTCTCAGGCGGAGAGAGTCAGCGCGTGAAACTCGCCACCGAACTCTCCAAGCGTGATACGGGCAAGACGCTCTACATCCTCGACGAGCCCACCACGGGTCTGCATTTCGAGGACATCCGTATCCTGATGGATGTGCTGCAGAAACTGGTGGATCGTGGCAACACCGTCATCGTCATCGAACACAATCTCGATGTCATCAAACTTGCCGACCATATCATCGACATCGGTCCTGAGGGGGGGCGCAACGGCGGACAGATCCTTTCCACAGGCACCCCAGAGCAGGTAGCCAAGAGCAAGAAAGGTTTCACCCGAAATAATAATACCTCTTGCAAGGGATAAAAACCAAGCAAGAGGTAATTTTTGCTAGATTTAATTCTAACACTTTTTAGATTTAATTCCCGCAAATGCTGGAATTAAATCTAAAAAATGGGGTGTTACATGCCGGCGGCGGCGATCCACTCATAGATGCAGGAGCAGACACCGAAGAGGGCTACACCGGCGGTGCAGAGCGCCATCGCTATCTTCGTGTTGACATCACTCTGGAAGGTTGGCAGCGGACTGTCGGTCTTTTTGATGTACATCGCCTTCACAATCAACAGATAGTAGTAGAGTGACACTACCGTGTTGACAAGGGCAATAAATACCACGAAGTAGGCTGCTGCACTACCCTGCTGGGCGGCAGCCATGAACACGAAGAACTTCGAGAACATACCTGCAAACGGCGGGATACCTGCCAGTGAGAACAAGGCCAGCGTGAGCAGGAACGACAACTTCGGGTTGGTCTGGTAGAAGCCGTTGTAGGCTGCCATATCCGTACGACCGCCATTCTTTTGCTCCACCACGTTGATCACGGTGAAGACTGCCATGTTGGCCACGATATACACGAGCACGTAGTAGGTCAGCGAAGCAAGGCCCATCTGACCATTACCCACCACTGCCAACATGATGTAACCGGCCTGAGAGATAGAGCTGAACGCCATGAAGCGCTTGAGTTCGCTCTGACGGATGGCGAAGAGGTTGGCAACGGTGATAGAGAGTACGATGACGATGTAGAGCAGATGCTCCCAATAAGCCACCAGCGGCTGGAACACCTTCATCAGGATGATGCACAGCGTGATGGCGGCGGCACCCTTGGAGATGACACTGAGGTAACCAGTGACTGGCGTGGGCGCTCCCTGATAGGTGTCGGCTGTCCAGAAGTGGAAGGGCACGAGAGAGATCTTGAAGCCCAGACCACTGAAGAAGAACACGAGACCCATGATGGCCAGCGGAGAGGTCTTGATGGCTGCAGCCACATCGTCGAAATAGAGCGTACCAGTGGCGGCATAGATAAAGGAGATGCCAAAGAGCATGATGCCGCTGGAGAAGGTTGCCACGAGGATATACTTGGCAGCACCCTCGGCACTGTTCTTACGATCCTTGTCGAATGCCACCATACAGGCCAGGGGCACGGAGGCCATCTCAAGACCCAGGAAGAACATCAGGAAGTTGCCTGACGACATCATGACAAACATACCCAGCAGCGTGCTCAGGAGCAGCATATAGAACTCTCCTGCCAACTGCTTCCGCGTGGCGACCCAAGGCTGCGCCATCAGCACGACAATCAGCGTTCCGAAGGCCAGGATGGCTTTCATCACATTCACGGCAGGCGTGGCGACATAGAGTCCGCCAAAGGCTTCTGCAGGATCTGCCAGCATCACGATGCGCACGGGCAGAACAACCAACAGGGCAGCCGTCACAGCAAAGAGTACATCGCACTTCTTCTCGCTACGGTGCATGATGAAGTCAACCACAAATACTGCTAACAATATGAGAACGAGGTAATACTCGGGAACCATATTTAAGAATTGTCCGTAATTCATATCTTTATCCTCCTTCTTTTACATGACACCAATAGACTTTAAGATCGTACCTGCAGCAGGCGAGATCATATCACTGAACAGGAACGGTGCACAACCCAGACCTGCCACACAGAAGATCAGGCAGATCACTGCGACGCGCTCATCCCATGTGGCATCGGTGAGCTCGAGGAAGTGCTTGTTCTCTACCTCGCCATACAGGATCTTACCAACCACACGCAGGATATAGACCGCCGTTACAACGATCGACATACAGGCGATGATGGTAGCCACCATGCGGAACGAGTTGTTAGGATCACCAACCAGAGGCTCGGCTCCGAAGGCTCCCACGAAGATGGTCATCTCAGCAATGAAGCCAGAGAAACCGGGAAGACCAAGGTTGGCGAGACCTGCGATGACATAACCCACAGCGAGGAAAGGCATGATCTTCATCAGACCAGCCAGCTCGCGGATATCACGGGTGTGAGTACGTCCGTAGATCATACCGATGAGGGCGAAGAAGAGGGCCGTCATCAGACCGTGAGAGAGCATCTGCAGAATAGCACCTGTGACAGCCGTCTGACTCATCATCAGCAGGGCGAAGAGCACGAGTCCGCAGTGAGACACTGAAGAATAAGCGTTGATATACTTCAGGTCGGTCTGTACACAAGCACTCAGGGCACCATAGACGACAGAGATCGTGGTGAGGATCAGGAATATCCACGACAGATCCTGAGCGGCATCAGGCAACAGGTACATGGCTACACGGAAGCAGCCGTAGCCTCCGAGTTTCATCAGCACACCAGCATGGAGCATCGACACGGCGGTAGGCGCAGAAGCATGACCGTCGGGTGACCATGTGTGGAACGGGAACAGGGCTCCCAGCACACCAAAGCCGATGAAGATGAAGGGGAAGAAGATGTTCTGGATCCAACCTGGGATGGCGTGGTAAGCAGCGATCGTGGTCAGTTCGAACGTGTAGTGACCACTGTACTGGCCATTGAAGAAGTAGATACCCAGCAGACCAAGAATCAGCAGGGCCGATCCTCCCATCAGCATGAGCGTCAGTTTCATGGCAGAGTACTCCTTATGGCCTGAACCCCAGACACCAATCAAGAGGTACATCGGGATCAGAGCCACCTCGTAGAACATGAACATCGTGAAGAGGTCGGTGCTGATGAAGAAGCCATACACACCCGTTGACAACAGCGTGAACCAGAGGAAGTACTCCTTGGTGAGCGGCTTGAGTTGCCATGAGGCGAAGGTACCTGTGAACACGATGATGCTCGACAGGAGCAGCATCACCACAGAGATACCATCGACACCGACGGAATAAGCGATATTGAGCGGACGGAACCAAGGTGTGCTGTAAGTGAGCAGCATCTCAGTCATATTACCAGCAGCACGCTGCTGGATGAAGTAGATCGTCAGCCAGATTGAGAGGGCGAGCAGACAGGATGCGCCAGTCACCATCACACCACGCACCTGATTCAGGTTCTTGGCCAACCAGAGGCCAAGCAGCATCAGCGCGGGAATTACTACGAATAATGTTAATATACTCATATCTTTAGATGCATAAAAGGATTAATGTTAATGCAACTGTACCAGTGAGGAACCAGACGGCATACTGGCGTACATCGCCACTCTGCCAGGGACGGATGGACTCACCGGCCTCGTTGGCACCCCAAGCCAGGAAGTTGAACGTGCCGTCAACAACATGACGGTCGAACCAGGCGATCGGCGTGGAAACGAGTGCAAAGATAATTCTATGTGTGACGAACTGCCAGATCTCGTCCTGATAGAAACGCTTGTAGGCTGCACGATGCAGTTTGGGGAACGTCTTATACAGGCGATCGGCAATCGGCTGACTCTCACCTTTATATATATAGGTGGCGAGACAGATGCTCAGGATGGCGATGATCGTCGATGTGGCAGCAATCTGCGTATCGAAGTGGATAGTGTAGTCGGTGCCAGCGGCAGACACATAGCTGCCAAACGAGCCACCCCATCCGAGGAAGCCACCCAGTGTGGAGTAGATACCCACTCCCATGGTGATCACACAGAGTACGATCAGGGGAACGGTCATCGTGGCAGGAGCCTCATGCGGTGTATGGTGCTCGTGAGCCTCGACATTCTCTGTACCCCAGAAGATACCGTAGTAGAGACGGAACATATAGAAGGCCGTCATGGCGGCGATGCCTGTCATGATCCAACCCACCACAGGACTGTACTGGAAGCAGGCGGTAATGATCTCATCCTTCGAACTGAAGCCAGAGAAGAACGGGATACCTGCGATAGCCAGACAAGAGATGAGGAAGGTGATATGCGTGATCGGCATATACTTGCGGAGACCACCCATGAACGCCATCTCATTCGAGTGGACGGCATGGATGATACAACCTGCACCCAGGAAGAGGCAGGCCTTGAACATGGCATGCGTAAAGAGGTGGAACATACCAGCCATGTAACCCAACTGAGCGTGGTTGTCCATCAGGGCCTCATGACCTGGCAGTGACACGCCCAGTGCCACCATCATGAAAGCGATCTGAGAGATCGTAGAGAAGGCGAGCACACGCTTGATGTCGCTCTGGGCACAGGCCACGGCAGCGGCATAGAAAGCGGTGAACACACCCACCCAGACCACAATGCTCATGGTGTGAGGTGCATAGGCGATCCATAAGGGGAACATACGGGCGATCTGGAACACACCAGCCACCACCATCGTTGCAGCGTGGATGAGTGCAGAGACAGGCGTCGGACCCTCCATGGCATCAGGCAGCCAGATGTGCAAGGGGAACATGGCAGACTTACCAGCACCACCAATGAACATCAGCGTGAGTGCCGTAGGCAGGATCAAGCCACCAGCAGCAATAGCCTTCGCTGTGTTACCCTCGATGAACGGTGTCGTACCCTGCCCCATCACGATGTCACCAGCAAATGAGAAACTGAATGAATCGACGAAGTAGCCGAAGGTCAAGATACCGATCAGGAAGAACATATCGGCAAAGCGCGTCACGATGAACGCCTTCTTAGAAGCGGCGATGGCAGGCTTCAGAGGATAGTAGAAGCCGATGAGCAGGTAAGATGATACACCTACCAACTCCCAGAACATATACATCTGGAAGATGTTGGTGGCGAGCACCAGACCCAGCATGGACATCGTGAAGAGTGAGAGGAAAGCGTAGTAACGCTGGAAACCCTTCTCACCGTGCATATAGCCGAATGAGTAGATATGAACCATCAGCGAAACGGTGGAGATCACAATCAGCATCATCACACTGATAGGATCCAACAGGATGCCGAGGTCGAAATGCAGGTTGCCCAGGGGCAGCCAAGTGAAATTATACGGAACAAACGTCTGATAGATGCCGTTGACGCGATCAGCACCAAAGTACTGGAAAGCCGTCAGATACGACAGGATCGTGACGATGCCAAGTGAGCAGGTACCAATCAGACCTGCCACCTTGTGCTGCATCTTCATGCCAGCCAGTCCAAGAACGATGAACGACAGCAGCGGCAGAAGCATAATGAAAATAGTATATTCAAACATAATCTTTACCGTTTTTATCGTTTCATATTCTTGATAGCCTCAACCTGATCGCTCTTGAAGTTGCGATACACGTTGATGATAATAGCGATGGCCACGGCACTTTCGGCAGCGGCAACACCGATCACGAAGAGGGTCATAAACATGCCTTCCATACCGTTCGGATAAAGCAGACGGTTGATGGCGGCGAAGTTGATGTCCACAGCATTGAGTACCAGCTCGATGGAGATGAGCATGGCAATCAGGTTACGACGGGTAACGAAGCCATAGACACCAATGAAGAACAGAAGCACACTCAGTGCGAAATAACACTCAATAGGTATCATTGCTTATCCTCCTTTCTTGCTACTACTAAGCCTCCGATGATACAAGCCAGCAGGAATACTGAGATGAACTCGAAAGGCAATACATACTGATACTTCTCTGAACCAACGAGGGCGGTTCCGATCTCCTTCATCGGCACCTCTACATTGGCCAACTCCTGCGTATAGAAGCCAGTCTTCAGCAGAATAAGGGAGACCACCACCAGTCCGGCAAAGGCGGCGAGGGCACCTACAATCATCTTACTTGACTTCACACGCTCTTCAAGCCCCTGGAGGGTACGCTTGCTCACCAACTGGATGGCGAACACATAGATCATCGTAACGCCACCGGCATACACAGAGATCTGTGCGGCACCCAGGAAGGTATAGTCGAGCAGGAAATAAATACCTGCTACGCCAAAGAGCACGAACAACATGAATGTTGCGGCTCGCATGATCTTAGTGGTTGTCACACAAAGCAGCGCTGAGCCGACGATGACAACCGCAAGAATGCAAAACATGACGATATTTCCCATAATGGCATTACTTGGTTTTAGTGTTAAACTTACCGATTTCCCACTCAGCACCGCCTTCGATGAGGTTAGGCAGTGAACCACCTTTGTAAACTTCCTCATTGAGGTGGAGCACCAGTTTAGAGCGGTCGAACACAGCGTTCTCGAAATCATTCGTAAACTCGATGGCGTCGAAATTGCAGGCGTTCGTACAAAGCTGGCAGAACATGCAGTCGCCCAGGTCGTACTGATAATCGTCGAGCACCTTCTTTTTCTTGCCTGTCTCAGGATCCTCCGCCATGTGGGCAGTAATCTTGATGGTTCCGTTCGGACAGGCTTTCTCACACAATGTGCAGGCCGTACACTTGTAGCTGCCATCCTCGTTGCGCTTGAATGTCAGGCGTCCACGATGGCGCTTGGCCACATGGAGTGTGGTCTTGCGGTTCTCAGGGTACTGCTCCGTTGACTTGTTGGTGAAGAAGTCCTTGAAGTATTCCTTCCAAGACGTCTTCATGCCGATAGCCAATGTCTTCAGACCATCCCCGATTTCTCCGAAATATGATTTGTTATCTTCCATTGCTATACCTTATTTAATATATAAGCCCAAGGCCACTACAACAGTCATGATGACAAGATTCAGCAGTGCCAGCGGCATGAGATACTTCCACTCCAGTTTCAGGATCTGGTCGATACGCAGACGGGGGAACGTCCACTTAATCCACATCAGGATCCACACCAGGAAGAAGGCCTTACCCATGAACCAGACGATACCCGGGATGTAGTTCATTACTGCATCGAAGGCGTCGATACCGATGTTTACAGGTGCCCAACCACCCAGGAATACCGTAGCGGCGATACCTGCGATGATAAAGAGATTGAGGAACTCAGCGAGGTAGAAGAAGCCGAAGCCCATACCAGAATACTCCGTATGGTGACCAGCGGTCAACTCACTCTCAGCCTCTGCCATATCAAACGGGCCACGGTTGGCCTCAGCGTTACCTGCGATGAGGAATACGAAGAAGGCGATCAGCGCAGGAATATGTCCCTGGAAGATCAACCACTTCCAAGGGCCTGTCTGTGCCTCCACGATACCACTCATCTGCATCGTACCTGTCAGGATCACGGCTGTGATCAGACAGAGGCAGAGCGACATCTCGTAAGAGATCATCTGCACAGCACCACGCATGGCGGAAACGACAGAATACTTGTTGTTAGAACCCCAACCTGCGAGGAAGATACCTACCACACCGATCGAAGAAACGGCGGTGAGCAGGAACACACCCACATTGAAGTCAAGCACGGTGGCACCATTGTTCCAGGGGAGGAACGAGAAGGCACCCACAGAGCCGATAATCACGAGAAGAGGAGCCACGAGATAGAGCACCTTATCAGCCTTGTCAACGATGAAGATCATCTCCTTGATGAGCATCTTCAGCACGTCGGCAAACACCTGCAGCAAGCCCCAGTAACCTACTCGCATCGGGCCCAGACGGCACTGGAAGTAGGCACAGACCTTACGCTCCATAAATATCAGTACGATGGCGATGAGGGCATATCCTACGAGGATACCGACACCCACCAGCACGCACTCAATCAATATCGCTAACCAGTCAGGACAGCCTATTGTAATCCTGAGTAACTGGTCGAACCACTGTGTTATAATAGAAAAGTCGAACATAATCTTTATCTGTCAATATCAGGAATTACAACGTCAATAGCAGCACAGGTAGCAATCAGGTCGGCAATCTTCTGACCACGCAGCATCGGATCGAAAGCACCAACTAATGAGAGACCCATCGGACGCATCTTCATGCGGTACGGGCTCTTGTCGCCACGAGAGTCGAGATAGACACCAAACTCACCAGCCACACCCTCGACAGAGAAGTACCACTGTCCCTCGGGCACCTTGATGATCGGCTTCTGCTTCACGTAGAAGTCGCCCTCTGGGATATTGTCGATCAACTGTTCGATGATGTTCAGACTCTGGTACATCTCGTTGATGTGAACCATGTAACGATCCATCGAATCACAGCCAGTCAGGGTGCACTGCTCCCAGTTCACCTTATCATACATATCGTAGGGGTGGTTCTTACGCACATCGTTCTTCCAGCCAGAAGCACGACCTGCAGGACCAGTCACGGCGTAGTTGATACAATCCTCAAGACTCATCGGGCCACAGTTCTCCAGGCGGTTGTGAGTGATCACATTACCACCGAAGATATCCATATACTCCTGAATCATCGGACGCAGATACTTCACCAGATCCTTACAGTTCTTCACGAAGTTCGGATCGATGTCATCCTGCAGACCGCCGATACGGTAGTAGTTCTGGATCAGTCGTCCACCAGTGGTCTCCTCCATGCAGTTCAGCACGTGCTCACGATCACGCATACCATAAAGCATACCAGTGAGAGCACCCAGGTCCTGAGCCACACAAGAGGTATAGAGCAGGTGGGAGTCGAGACGCTGCAACTCATCCATAATCGTACGGATGTACTTGATGCGGTCAGTCAGTTCCACCTCCATCGCCTCCTCAATCACACCTACGAGGGCATGACGATGCTGCATGGCACCCAAGTAGTTCAGACGGTCGGTCAGTGCCAACGTCTGAGGATAGGTCATCCCTTCCCACATCTTCTCGATAGCACGATGGATATAGCCGAGATGCGGATAGATACGCTTCACGGTCTCACCGTTGAGCACCGTCTGCAGACGGAGCACACCGTGGGTAGCAGGGTGCTGGGGACCAATGTTGATCACATAGTCATCAGGACCAAAGAGTTTGTTCTGCTTCGACTGCAGGTTGCCGTCCTTGTCCAGATAATACTCCAGACCGTAGTCAGGCTCCACATCATCCTCCAAGGTATAGGCATCATTAAACTGCCAATCCTTGCGGAAGGGATAGCCCTTGAAGTCGCTGCGGAGGAACAGACGGCGCATATCCTTATGACCCAGGAACACGATGCCATAGAAATCATAGACCTCACGCTCCAGCAGGTCAGCAACCTTCCAGATATCAGAAACGGTGGGGATATATGCCAGCATCTGACCTTCCAGATCGCAACTACCATTGCTCGACATGCCGTCGCCACAAACCTGGGTCTTGGCCAACATCTTCACGCTGCAACGCTCGTGGGTCGTGGTATTCTCGAGGATATAGACACAGCCTAAGCCTTCCTCTCCTCCAAAATCCTCGCCGACGATGGTGACAAGATAGTCAAAGCCCTTCTTGTCCTTCAAGTCCTGCATCTCCTGTGCGAACTTTTCAAAATCGAATGATAAGAACTCTAACTTCATGCCTTTGCCTCCTCTTTCTTTAATTCCTCAACAAACTCCTGGGGCACATCCGTAATCACCATCGGCTCACGACGATGATCGCCATGCTTCTCACGGAATGTCAGTTCCTCATTAGAAACACCCAGTGCAGCCTCCTCAGCGGTCTGCTTGTGGTTGGCACCACCAAAGAACTTCTCGATCTTCACCTTACGCTGCAACTGCATCATGCCATACATGATAGCCTCCGGGCGTGGGGGACAACCAGGAATAAACACATCGACGGGTACGATCTCCTCGATACCCTTCACCACATGATAACTTGACTTGAACGGACCACCGCTGATGGCACAGCCACCTACGGCAATCACATACTTCGGCTCAGCCATCTCGTCATACAGACGCTTCAAGGCTGGCGCCATCTTGTGGGTAATGGTTCCTGCACACATGATCAGGTCGGCCTGACGGGGAGAGTTACGCGTCACCTCGAATCCAAAGCGGGCGAAGTCATAACGTGCACATCCGCAGGCCATGAACTCGATACCGCAGCAGGACGTGGCAAAGGTCAGCGACCACAGGCTATTGCTTCGTCCCCAGTTGATCAACTGGTCGAGCGAGCCTGTCACGACATTGACGCCACCCTCATGGAGTTCGTCAATGATCTTCTCCAACGAGGCGTTG
>ONNY01000103.1 GCA_900319305.1 uncultured Prevotella sp. | reverse complement strand
TGATCTCCTGAAGATCAACAATGTGATTATGCTGGATATCGAACAGGCTGCCAAGGATAATGGCGTGCCCCGTTCTGCCAATGTCATCCTGTTGGGTGCTGCCCAGAAGGCATTAGGTATTGAGTACGATAAACTGGAGGATGCCATCCGTCGTGTCTTCGGACGCAAGGGTGAGGCTATCGTCGAGGCAAACATCAAGGCTCTCGCCATCGGTAAACAAGCACAGAAATGATGGAAACACCAATAAAGAAAGAAATCGTTGACGGACTCGTGGCAGACGATCCGTGAGGTGAAGCAGGTGGCTGCCAAATCCGAGAAGGCGAGTGGGGTAGAGTTCATCAAGATGGAGATGGGCATCCCTGGATTGCCTGCCGCTCAGGTGGGCGTTGATGCGCAGGTCAAGGCGTTGCAGGATGGCATCGCCCACAGCTATCCCGATATTCAGGGCGCTCCTGTGCTGAAGGAGGCAGCCTCGCAGTTTGTAAAAGCCTTTATAGGTATCGACATCAAGCCCGAGGGCTGCATCCCCGTGACTGGTTCGATGCAGGGTACCTTCGCCTCGTTCCTCACCTGTTCGCAGCGTGATAAGCAGAAGGATACCGTGTTGTTCATCGACCCGGGCTTCCCTGTTCAGAAGATGCAGCTCGAGGTGATGGGTGTAAAATACCAGACCTTTGATGTGTATGACTTCCGTGGTGAGAAGTTGGGTCTGAAACTCGAGAGCTATCTTTCAAAAGATAAGTATTCCAACCCCAACAACCCCTCGTGGATCTGTCTGCGTGAGGAGGAACTGAAGGTGATTGGTGAGCTCGCTACGAAATACGATACCATCGTGATGGAGGATCTGGCTTATTTTGCCATGGACTTCCGTAAGGATCTTTCAAAGCCGTTTGAGGCTCCCTATCAGGCTACGGTGGCTCGTTATACCGACAACTACATGCTGCTCATCAGCGGCTCTAAGGCGTTCAGCTATGCAGGCGAGCGTATCGGTGTCACCTGTATCTCCGATGCCCTGTTCCATCGTCATTTCGATGCCCTGTCGGAGCGCTATCAGGGTCTGCCCTTTGAGTTCTGGTACGAGCCACAGTGCCCAGTATGCTTTGGCTGCCATGCTGAAAGCCGCCTACGAAGGCAAGTACGATTTCCGCAAGGAGGTTAACGTTTATGGTGAGCGTGCCAGAAAGCTGAAGGAGATCTTCTGCCGTCATAAATTTTATGTAGTCTATGACAAAGATCTCGATGAGCCCATCGCCGACGGCTTCTATTTCACCATCGGCTATCCAGGCATGACCTCTGGTCAGCTGGCGCTTGAACTGATGTACTACGGTGTGTCAGCCATCTGCCTGATCACCTGCGGTTCTGAACAGGAAGGCCTGCGCGTGTGTACTTCTTTCATCGAGGATCATCAATACGATCTCTTGGAAGAACGTATGAAAATTTTCGAAGCAAACAATCCCCGATAAATGAGATTTATAAACAATAAGCGGCGCTTCTTAAATGAGAGGCGCCGCTTATGATTTGTAAAGTATCTCTTATCCGTTCATGGACATCAGGAACTCCTCGTTGCTGCGAGTGTTGACGAGGCGGTCACGGATGGTGTTCATAGCCTCTACTGGTGTCATCTCAGCAATGAACTTGCGGATGATCCACATGCGGTTGAGTGTTGTCTCGTCAAGCAATAGATCGTCGCGACGTGTAGAAGACAGTACCAGGTCGATGGCAGGGAATATACGCTTGTTGGAGAGCGAGCGGTTGAGCTTTACGGGCTGCACCGAAGAAACGCTTGGGCTTCTGCAGGGCATTGGCATCGACACCACCGGTGAGCACCTTACCAGAGGCAGGAGCCACGGTGTTATAGGCGCGAGCCAGACGGGTAATAGAGTCAAGGAAGATTACGACATCGTGACCACACTCCACCATGCGCTTAGCCTTCTCAAGCACGATACCGGCAATCTTAACGTGACGGTCGGCTGGCTCGTCGAAGGTAGAGGCGATCACCTCTGCGTTTACCGTGCGGGCCATATCCGTGACTTCCTCAGGACGCTCATCGATGAGCAGCATCATGATGTAAGCCTCGGGGTGGTTGGCAGCAATGGCATTGGCAATGTCTTTCATCAGGACAGTCTTACCTGTCTTCGGCTGAGCCACAATCAGTGCACGCTGACCCTTACCAATCGGAGAGAACAGATCGACGATACGGACGCTCGGATTTGTGGTAGCCCTGTCGCCGCAAAGGGTGAACTTCTCCTCAGGGAAGAGTGGCGTGAGGTGCTCGAAGGCTACGCGGTCACGTACCTCAGAAGGTACTCGGCCATTGATGGTCTTCACTGTTGAGAGGGCGAAGTATTTCTCATTCTCGTGAGGCGGACGAACGGTACAATCCACCACGTCACCAGTCTTCAGACCATATTTCTTAATCTGCTGAGGAGATACATAGACATCATCGGGTGATGACAGATAGTTGTAATCTGAACTACGCAGGAAGCCGTAACCATCTGACAGACACTCCAAAACGCCATTAGCCGTGATGATATCTCCAAAGTCGTAACGTGCTGCCTCTGCATTACGGGCAAAGCCGGTTTCCATCTCCTGCTGTACCACAGGACGATCGAACATATCGAGGGTGGGCAATGCCTCCTGATCCTCAATGGGGATATCAACGATGGTTATAAAGTCTGTGCCGTCACCTGGATCCCCCATCCATACGCCATCCTCATCCATCTCATCACGCAGTTCGGGTTCCTTATGGGTGCTCATCTTCTCACGCAGCATGGCGACAGCATCGGCATCTACACCAGATTCCTCAGAACCATCAGTTTCAAATGCCTGTGCCTCGGGCACGTCCATGATCTGCTGTTCTTCAGGTACAGCCTCTTCAGCCTGCTCCTTTGCTTCTTCTTCTGCGGCGGCGGCAGCTGCTGCAGCCTCAGCCTCTAACTGTGCCTTGGACTTTCTGCCACGACGCTTGGGAGCCGGAGCCTCTGTCTCTGCTTCTGGCTCTGCAGCTTCTTCCGGTGCTGCAACAGGCATATCACTGAAAAGCGATGCTGGCTCTGTCTTCTTTGTCGTACGGTTACTCTTGCTGTCGAGGTTCTCACCATCGCTGCCTTTGACGGTATAGACTTTACTTGTGTCTTTCTTTGCAATGCGAGTACGTTTTCTCTTGGGGGCATCTTCGCCGGCAGCACTGTTTTCGGCTGCCTTGTCGATGATGGCATAGATCACGTCCTCAAGGGCACTATCTTGTGAGACCTGTACCCCTAACTCATTAGCGATACCCATCAGCTGGTTCTAATTCTTCTTTTGTATACATAATGATAGTATATAAACTCTACCTTGAAATGGAAAAAATGTGATTGAAATGCTTCTCGAACGGAAGCAATGTTTTGAAAAACGATGCAAAGGTACGTATTATTTCGCGAACTTCCAAATAATTTTGGATTTTTTTCGTAACTTTGTCGCCGAAAAAGAAAAAGTGATGGAAATTAAGAAAGCAGAATTCACGTTAAGTGCGCCTCGGGAGTCGATGTGTCCTAAGGACACGAAACCCGAATATGCCTTTATCGGTCGTTCGAATGTCGGGAAGTCGAGTCTGATCAATATGCTGACGAATAACAAGAAGTTGGCTAAGACCTCCGCGACACCTGGAAAGACATTGCTCATCAACCATTTTATTATTAATAATGAGTGGTATCTGGTGGATCTGCCAGGTTATGGTTTTGCTAAGCGTTCGAAAAAGGAAATCCAAAAGCTGGAACAGATGATCAACGGCTATATCCTGCAGCGGGAACAACTGGTGAATGTGTTTCTACTGGTGGATGTTCGTCTGGAGCCGCAGAAGGTGGACCTCGATTTCATTCAGTGGATGGGTGCGAGTAGCGTACCTTTCGCCATCGTGTTTACCAAGGCTGACAAAATCAGTGCTGGTAAGGTCAACCAGAACGTGGAGGCGTATAAGAAGGTGCTGAGTGAGACATGGGAAGAGTTGCCTCCTATCTTTATCACTTCTTCAGAGAAGAAACAAGGTCGCGAGGAAATTTTAGATTATATTGAGAAGATCAATAAGGAGTTGAAAGGTTAATTTAGCAACGGACTACAGGACTTTACATGGCGAAAGAAACACCATACTTAGACGTTCAACAACTGACGAAGTCATTCGGCTCGTTAGTGCTCTTTGAGAATATCGGTTTCTCCATTGCCGAAGGGCAGAAGGTGGGACTGATAGCCAAGAACGGTACGGGAAAATCTACGCTGCTGTCTGTACTTTCTGGTAAGGAGGGCTATGACTCTGGTGAGATTATCTTCCGTCGCGATTTGCGTGTGGGGATGCTGGAACAGAGTCCCGCTTTCGACCCTTCGGAAAGTGTGCTGGATGCTTGCTTTAATCATGAAGGAGATCCAGAGAAAGTGTTGAAAGCCAAACAGATACTGACTCAGTTAAAGATTAAGGACCTGCAGCAGCCAATGGGACAGTTGAGTGGTGGTCAGCAGAAACGTGTGGCTTTGGCTAATGTGCTGATTACCGATCCTGACTTGTTAATCCTTGATGAGCCGACGAACCATCTGGATTTGGAGATGATCGAATGGTTGGAGGGCTTTCTGAGTCGTGGAAACAAGACGTTGCTGATGGTGACGCATGACCGTTTCTTCCTCGACAGGGTGTGCTCCGTCATTCTGGAACTTGACGATCAGACGATCTACACCTATCGCGGCAACTACAGTTATTATCTGGAGAAACGTCAGGAGCGTCTAGACAACAAGCGGGCAGAGATCGCACGAGCCAACAACCTGTATCGCACTGAGTTGGAATGGATGCGCCGTATGCCGCAGGCCAGAGGACACAAGGCCCGATATCGAGAAGAAGCTTTCTACGAACTGGAGAAGGTAGCGAAACAACGCATTGAGGAACGTCAGATTCGCTTGAAGTCGCGCAATGTCTATATTGGTTCGAAGATCTTCGAGTGTCAGTATGTGTCTAAGGCTTTTGATAACAAGGTGATCCTGAAGGATTTCTACTATAACTTTTCCCGTTTCGAGAAAATGGGTATCGTGGGCAATAACGGTACGGGTAAATCCACCTTTATCAAAATGCTCTTGGGGATGGTGGCGCCAGACAGTGGCCGTTTTGACATTGGCGATACTGTGCGCTTCGGTTATTTCTCTCAGGAAGGACTGCAGTTTGATGAGCAACAGAAAGTAATCGATGTCGTAAAGGACATTGCGGAATATATTGATATGGGTGGCGGTAAGCATTTCTCGGCTTCCCAGTTTCTGCAGTATTTCCTCTTTACGCCCGAACAGCAACATAACTATGTGTATAAGTTGAGCGGTGGAGAGCGCAGGAAACTGTATCTCTGTACGGTGCTGATGAAGAACCCCAACTTCTTGGTGCTTGATGAGCCTACGAACGACCTGGATATTGTGACGCTGCAGATTCTGGAAGAATATCTTCAGGACTTCCCCGGTTGTGTGATCGTGGTGAGTCACGACCGTTATTTCATGGATAAAGTGGTGGATCATCTGTTGGTGTTCAATGGCGATGGTGAAATCAAGGATTTCCCCGGTAATTACACCCAGTATAGGGAGTTCTCAAAGTGTGAGACTATGCCCCCTAAGTTAGGGGGCGACAGGGGTATGAACAAAGGCAAACAGAGCGAATCTTCAGACCCCCAACCCCCTAACTTAGGGGGCTTAACTAAGCGCAAACTTACTTATAAAGAAAAGCGTGAACTTGAGCAATTAGAGAAAGACATCGAGGCTTTGGAGGCTGAGAAAAAACAGATAGAGGAAGCCCTTTGTGGCGGCACTACATCTGTAGAGGACATAACAACGATGAGTAAGCGCCTGCCAGTGCTCAACGAAGAACTCGACGAGAAAAGCATGCGCTGGCTGGAACTTTCAGAAATTGAGAATTAAGATTTTAGAATTGAGATAATGATACAACAACAATACCCATCACAACTGTTAGAGAAGGCAGTGACGGAATTCTCGAAGCTGCCAGGTATCGGACGCAAGACCGCCCTGCGACTGGTGCTGTGGATGCTTCGTCAGGATTCGGAGGATGTGGAACAGTTTGCTGCGGCTGTCAGTCAGTTGAAACGTGAAGTGAAATACTGTCAAACATGCCATAATATCAGCGATACGGATACGTGTCCCATCTGTGCTGACCCGCGCAGGGATGTTTCGACTGTTTGTGTCGTTGAGAGTATTCAGGATGTGATGGCGATAGAGAACACCCAACAGTATCATGGTCGCTATCATGTGTTGGGCGGTATCATCTCTCCGATGGACGGTATCGGCCCTGGCGACATTGAGATCGACTCTTTGGTGAAACGCGTGGCAGAGGAAAATATCCAAGAAGTGATACTAGCCCTTAGTCCCACGATGGAAGGTGATACCACTAACTTCTATATCTACCGTAAGTTGGCTGGCTACGATGTAAAGATCAGTGTGATTGCCCGTGGTATCGCAGTTGGTAATGAACTGGAATATACTGACGAGGTGACGTTGGGTCGCTCAATTATGAACCGAACCTTATTTGAAGATAAAGAAAGATGAAAGAGACGAAAAATCTGTTGATGGGCGTGTTTGTGGCAGGTATCGTGCTGCCTTTGACAATAGTCTGTCTTTATGAGACAGAAGTGGTAGTGCCAGGTCTGTTCGCTACGGATAAACAATCGGAATTCCTGATGACTTTTCTGATGGAACTGATGACGTTAGGCTGTGCTTTCATGGCGCTACGCCTGTTTAAGTTTGAGAAGATACATCAGGAACTGATATCTGGTAAGGCTGTCGCCTTGAGGAAATGGGGCGTTGTCAGACTTGTGATGCTGCTGTTGCCGTTATGGGCTGACACCTTATTATATTATTTATATATGAACACGACTTTCGGTTATCTGGGTATCATTCTGGTACTTTGTCTGCCGTTTGTCTATCCCAGTGAGAGCCGTTGCGAGGCAGAGACGGAAGCATGAAACTGAGTGTTGTCATCGTCAGCTATAATGTGCGCAGCTATCTGGAACAATGTCTGCAAAGCGTACAAAAAGCCCTTGAAGGAATCGAGGGTGAGGTTTTTGTGGTGGATAACCACTCCGACGATGATAGTGTAGTGACCGTGCGTGAAAAGTATCCGTGGGTCACTTTGATAGAAAATCAGGAGAACCTCGGATTTGCCAAAGCCAATAATCAAGCCATCCGTCAATCGCAGGCTGAATATGTGTTGCTGTTGAATCCTGATACGGTGGTGGCTGAGGACACCCTTCATGGGGTGCTCGCTTTTATGGACGAACATCCGAAGGCTGGTGGTGCGGGTGTGATGATGTGTTATGAGGATGGATCCAGAGCCCCGGAGTCCAGACGCGCCTTGCCAACCCCTTGGGTGGCTGCCTTGAAGATGCTGGGTTTCACAAAACGTTATTATATGAGTCATCTGCCCTGGGATCAGTCTTGTCGGATAGAGGTGGTGAGTGGTGCCTTCTGTCTGTTAAGGCATGAGGCTCTGAATGCTGTTGGGCTGTTGGATGAGGATTTCTTTATGTATGGTGAGGATATCGATTTGTCATATCGTCTGCTAAAGGGCGAGTGGGAGAATTGGTATCTTCCATATTCCATCATCCATTATAAGGGTAGATCCACCCAGAAGAGTGACTATCGCTATGTGCATGTGTTCTATCAGGCCATGCTGATCTTCTTTCAGAAACATTACAGTCATCTAAGTCTGGTCTATACGGTACCAGTGAAGATGGCGATCTATTTCCGTGCGCTTATCGCACTGACAGATATCTTACGTAAAAAACTGCATTTATGAATACAAGTAAACCATCTATCCATCTGCGGGCTATCGAACCAGAGGATCTTGATCTGCTTTACAGGATTGAGAATGATGTCAAACTGTGGAATGTCGGTGCGACGAATGTGCCGTATTCCCGTTATACGCTTCACGACTATGTGGCGAATTCCTCTGACGATATCTATGCGGATCGTCAGGTGAGAATGATGGTGGAGAATGAGCAGCATCAGGTTGTTGGCATTGCAGATGTAGTGAACTTCGATCCCAGCAACTGCAGGGCAGAGGTAGGACTGATTATCCTTAATGACTTCCGTAGGCAGGGTTTTGGCAGTAGTACTTTAGAGGCTGTAGCGGATTATGCCCTTCAGGTGTTACATCTTCATCAGTTGTATGCCTATGTCGATGTTACCAATGAAGCCTCTCTTGGCCTGTTCCGAAAGATGGGGTATGAAGTATCTGCCAATATCAAGGATTGGCTATATGATGGTAGGAAATATCGTGATGCAATCCTGATGCAACGTGTATTTTGAGAGTTTTTTAGGGAGAAAGAGTGCTTTCTGGTGCGTTAGTTCAGTAGGTTAGAATGCCTGCCTGTCACGCAGGAGGTCACGAGTTCGAATCTCGTACGCACCGCAAGTTTTTTTTCATTTACGCATGGAATGGTGCGTTAGTTCAGTAGGTTAGAATGCCTGCCTGTCACGCAGGAGGTCACGAGTTCGAATCTCGTACGCACCGCAAAAAGGAAGCTCATCAGTTCATACTGGTGGGCTATTTTTAAAGCCAAAAATTGACACAAACATTGAAGGAATATGTGCGGAATTGTAGGATATATTGGCCATAAGGAAGCTTTTCCTATTTTGATAAAAGGCTTAAGACGACTTGAGTATCGTGGTTACGACAGCGCTGGTGTCGCATTGATTAACGACGATAATAGTTTGAACGTTTATAAGTCGAAAGGAAAAGTTGATAATCTCGTTGAGTATTGTAATGACAAGAATGTCAGTGGTACCGTGGGTATTGCTCATACTCGTTGGGCTACGCATGGTGAACCTTCTTCACGTAATGCTCATCCGCACTATTCTGAGTCAAAGAATCTCGCTATCATCCATAATGGTATTATCGAGAACTATGCCGAATTGAAGGATAAGCTGAAGGCCAAAGGCGTCAAGTTTGTTTCCGACACTGACACTGAGGTATTGGTGCAGTTGATCGAATACATTAAGGAACATAAGCATCTTGATTTGCTGACGGCTGTTCAGGTGGCACTCTATCAGGTGATTGGTGCCTATGCCATTGCCGTGCTTGACAAGCGCGATCCGGATCAGATTATCGCAGCCCGTAAGCAGAGCCCGTTGGTAGTGGGTATCGGTGAGGATGAATTCTTCCTTGGTTCTGATGCCAGTCCGATTGTGGAATATACCGACAAAGTGGTTTATCTGGAGGATGGTAACATTGCCGTGATCCGTCGTGGTCAGGAACTGAAGGTTGTCAGTATCTTAGGTGAGGAACAGGAACTGAAAGTGAAGACGGTTGATCTGGATCTCGGACAGATTGAGAAAGGTGGTTATCCCCACTTTATGCTCAAGGAGATCTTTGAACAGCCGGAGTGCCTGACCAACTGCATGCGTGGTCGTGTGAATATAGAAGCAGATCATGTAACACTTTCTGCTTTGATTGACTATCGTCGTCAGATGTTGAATGCCAAGCGCGTAGTGATTGTAGCCTGTGGTACTTCATGGCATGCAGGACTGATCGGTAAACAGATTATAGAATCATTGGTCAGGATCCCCGTTGAGGTGGAGTATGCCAGTGAGTTCCGTTATCGTAATCCTGTGGTTAGCAAGGACGATGTCGTTATTGCCATTTCACAGAGTGGTGAGACTGCTGATACTTTAGCTGCTGTACAACTCGCCAAGGAGAAAGGTGCATTCATCTATGGTATCTGTAACGCCATTGGTTCGAGTATTCCTCGTGCTACTGATACGGGCACCTATATTCACGTAGGACCTGAGATTGGTGTGGCATCCACAAAAGCCTTCACAGGTCAGGTGACTGTACTGACGATGATTGCGTTGGCAATGGGAGAAGCTAAAGGAACTATCAAGCGTGACGAATATCTGGAGATTGTGAAGGGACTGAGTGAGATCCCTGATAAGATCCGTGAGGTGTTAAAAACGAATGATAAGGTGGCCGATCTGGCACGTACCTTTACCTATGCCCATAATTTCCTGTATTTAGGTCGTGGTTATTCTTATCCTGTGGCTTTGGAAGGCGCCTTGAAGTTGAAAGAGATCTCGTATATCCATGCAGAGGGTTATCCTGCTGCAGAGATGAAGCATGGTCCGATTGCCCTGATTGACTCGGATATGCCAGTTGTGGTCATCGCCACTCATAATGCGATGTATGAGAAGGTGCTGTCGAACATTCAGGAGATCAAGGCTCGTCAGGGTAGGGTGATAGCACTTGTTTCGAAGGGCGATGATACCATTTCCAAGATTGCGGATGAGGTGATAGAATTACCTGATGTTCTGGAATGTCTGGAACCGTTAGTGGCTACCATCCCGCTGCAGTTATTGGCCTACCATGTTGCTGTATGTAAAGGTAAGAATGTTGACCAACCAAGAAACTTGGCGAAATCAGTAACTGTTGAATAGTGATAAGGGCGATTCGTTTTATTGACGTTTCGCCTTTCTTTTTGAAAATGATAAAATGAGATAAATGGAAAAGATGAAAGATGTGACACTCGTTCTGCAGGACGGAACAACCTTTAAGGGCAAGAGTTTCGGGTATGAGAAACCTGTGGCAGGCGAAGTCGTGTTCAACACGGCGATGATGGGCTATCCCGAGAGTCTGACAGATCCCAGTTATGCTGGTCAGTTGATGACATTGACCTATCCGCTGGTAGGCAACTACGGTGTGCCTCCCTTCACGATGGAGGCTGATGGTATTGCTACCTTCATGGAAAGTGACAGGATTTATGCTTCTGCTATTATCGTTAGTGATTACAGCGAGGCTTATTCTCACTGGAATGCCAATGAGAGTCTGAGTGACTGGCTGAAGCGTGAACAGGTGCCAGGTGTTACTGGTATTGACACCCGTCAGTTGACAAAGGTGCTGCGTGAACATGGTGTGATGATGGGACATCTGGAATATCCGGAGATTCAGGAGACTCCTGAAACTGTGGATTATGGCAGTATCAACTGGGTGGATCGGGTGAGTTGTAAAGATGTGATCCGCTACAACGAAGGTGCCGGTAAGAAGGTGGTACTTGTGGATTGCGGAGTTAAGCATAACATCATCCGTTGTCTGGTGCGTCGTGGTGTAGAAGTGATCCGTGTACCTTGGAACTACGATTATACAGATATGCAGTTTGATGGTCTGTTTTTAGCGAATGGTCCTGGTGATCCTGACAGATGTGTAGATGCTGTAGAGATCCTGAAGAAACAGATGTCGGCCTCACGCAAACCTATCTGCGGTATCTGCATGGGTAACCAATTGTTGGCAAAAGCAGGAGGTGCTACTATCTATAAACTGAAATACGGTCATCGTTCCCACAACCAACCAGTTCGTGAGGTTGGAACCAATCGTTGTTATGTAACCTCTCAGAATCATGGCTATGCCGTAGATGCTGCCACCCTTGGCAACGACTGGCGTGAGTTGTTCGTGAATATGAACGATGGTTCCAATGAGGGCATCCGTCATCAGACCAATCCCTGGTTCTCATCACAATTCCATCCTGAGGCTTGTTCAGGTCCAGTAGATACAGAATTTATGTTTGACAGATTTATCGAGACATTATGAGAGACAACAATATCAAGAAAGTCCTGTTATTAGGTTCCGGTGCCCTGAAGATTGGTGAAGCCGGAGAGTTTGACTATAGTGGTTCACAAGCCTTGAAGGCCTTACGTGAAGAAGGTATCAAAACCATTCTTATCAATCCGAATATTGCCACTGTTCAGACTTCTGAAGGTGTGGCAGACGAGATCTATTTCCTGCCTGTACAACCATACTTTGTGGAGCGCGTGATTGAGAAAGAACGCCCGGATGGTATTCTGTTGGCTTTCGGCGGACAGACCGCTCTTAACTGTGGCGTGGAACTTTATCAGAGTGGTGTGCTGGAGAAATATGGTGTGAAAGTGCTGGGTACACCCGTACAGGCCATCATGGATACAGAAGATCGTGAACTCTTCGTAAAGAAACTCGATGAGATCGATGTGAAGACTATCAAGAGCCAGGCCTGT
This sequence comes from uncultured Prevotella sp., assembly GCA_900319305.1. Lineage (GTDB taxonomy): Bacteria > Bacteroidota > Bacteroidia > Bacteroidales > Bacteroidaceae > Prevotella. The sequence continues at coordinate 6,004 of ONNY01000103.1, read as the reverse complement.
GATAATATCGCTGATGCCCGTAAGGCTGCCAAGGAACTAGGGTATCCCGTGATCCTGCGTGCTGCTTATGCATTAGGCGGTTTAGGTTCTGGCTTCTGCGACAATGAGGAAGAACTGGATAAGTTGGCAGAGAAAGCCTTTGCTTTCTCACCACAGGTGTTGGTGGAGAAGTCTTTGAAGGGTTGGAAGGAGATAGAATATGAGGTGGTGCGCGACCGTTATGACAACTGTATCACGGTTTGTAACATGGAGAACTTCGACCCCTTAGGTATTCACACAGGCGAATCGATTGTCATTGCTCCGTCGCAGACCCTCACCAATTCAGAATACCATAAACTTCGTGCTCTGGCAATTAAGATCATTCGTCATATTGGTATCGTGGGTGAGTGTAATGTGCAATATGCTTTCGATCCCCAGTCAGAAGATTATCGCGTCATCGAGGTGAATGCCCGTCTGTCGAGAAGTTCTGCCTTGGCATCAAAGGCCACAGGCTATCCTTTGGCTTTTGTGGCTGCTAAGTTGGGTATGGGCTATGGGCTCTTTGAACTGAAGAATTCTGTGACGAAGACTACTAGTGCTTTCTTTGAGCCAGCCCTTGACTATGTGGTTTGTAAGATTCCTCGTTGGGACCTGTCTAAGTTCCATGGTGTGGATAAGGAACTGGGCTCAAGTATGAAGAGTGTGGGAGAAGTCATGGCGATAGGACGCACCTTTGAGGAAGCTGTCCAGAAAGGTCTCCGTATGATCGGGCAGGGCATGCACGGCTATGTGGAGAACAAGGAGCTGAAGATTGCCGATATCGATGCAGCCCTTCGTGAACCTACCGACAAGCGTATCTTCGTCATCTCAAAAGCGATGCATCTGCCAGAATACACTATCGACCGTATTCACGAACTGACGAAGATCGACAAGTGGTTCCTCGAGAAACTGAAGCACATCATCGACATTGACGAGCGCCTGAAGAAACAGAACATCAATACGCTTGAGGCCGACCTGTTACGCGAGGCGAAAGTTTATGGCTTCACTGATTTCCAGATTGCCCGTGCCATTGGTCTCGAGGGTGAGATCGAGAACATGCACAAGGCTCTTCTGCTGGTTCGCAATCGTAGGAAACAGTTGGGTATCCTTCCTGTTGTCAAACAGATTGATACGTTGGCTGCGGAGTATCCTGCACAGACCAATTATCTGTATGTGACCTATTCAGGTGTGGCCAATGATATCCAGTATGAAAATGACAAGAAGAGCATTATCGTATTGGGATCAGGTGCCTATAGAATCGGTTCATCGGTAGAGTTTGACTGGTGTGGTGTGCAGGCGCTGAACACCATCCGCAAGGAGGGCTGGCGCAGTGTGATGATCAACTACAATCCAGAGACCGTCTCTACTGACTATGATATGTGTGACCGTCTGTATTTTGATGAGTTGACCTTTGAACGTGTGCTCGACATCATCGATATGGAACAGCCGCATGGTGTCATCGTCTCTACTGGTGGTCAGATACCTAATAACCTCGCTATGTATCTGGATGAACAACATGTGAACATTTTAGGTACTCAGGCTTTGGATATCGATGGTGCAGAGGATCGTGCGAAGTTCTCGCAGATGCTGAATGAGATTGGCGTGAACCAGCCGGAGTGGTCGGCATTGACATCGATGGAGGATATCGACAAGTTTGTGGAAAAAGTGGGATTCCCCGTATTGGTTCGTCCTTCCTGGAGAAGTTCCTGCAACTGGCTGCTAATGTATCGGAGGATCATCCTGTTGTGGTGTCGAAATTCATCGAACATGCCAAGGAGATTGAGATGGATGCTGTGGCAAAGGATGGTGAGATCCTGGCTTATGCCATCTCAGAGCATATCGAGTTTGCCGGCGTACATTCGGGTGATGCCACGATTCAGTTCCCGCCGCAGAAACTGTATGTGGAGACCGTACGTCGTATCAAGCGCATCTCGCGCCAGATAGCGAAAGCCTTGCATATCAACGGACCTTTCAATATTCAGTATATGGCTCGTGATAATGACATTCTGGTGATTGAATGTAACCTCCGAGCCTCCCGTTCGTTCCCCTTCGTGTCGAAGGTGCTGAAGTTGAATTTCATCGACTTGGCTACCAAAGTGATGCTGGGTCTGCCAGTGGAGCGACCTCATAAGAATCTCTTCGATTTGGATTACGTAGGCATCAAGGCTTCGCAGTTCAGCTTCAACCGTCTGCAAAAGGCCGACCCTGTATTAGGTGTGGACATGGCTTCAACTGGTGAGGTGGGATGTATTGGTGATAATACGGATACCGCACTTCTGAAAGCCATGCTCTCTGTTGGGCATCGTATTCCTAAGAAGACTGTGCTTCTCTCTACAGGCTCTGCTAAGCAGAAAGCCGAGATGCTCGATGCTGCACGCATGCTGGTAGGTCATGGCTATCAGCTTTATGCTACGGGTGGTACTTCCAAGTACCTGACAGAGAATGGCATTGAGAATACGCGAGTGCTCTGGCCTTCGGATGCTCAGGACGACTCAGAAGCCCCCAAAGCCCTCGACCTCTTGCATCAGCATCAGATCGACATGGTGGTAAATATCCCCAAGAATCTGACGACACATGAGTTGACAAATGGCTACAAGATTCGGCGTGCTGCCATCGATCTGAATGTGCCGTTGATCACGAACAGCCGACTGGCAAGTGCCTTTATTCATGCCTTCTGTACTGTTAAATTGGATGAGATTGGCATTAAATCATGGGCAGAATATAAGTAGAAATCGGCTTTTTAGCGAAAAAATGGTGCAATAATTTGGTGATTTCAAATTATTGCATTATTTTTGCACACAATAAATGCTAACCCAATATGGACGCGGGAGAAACTTTAGAATCGAAAATAAACCGGAGTGAGTATAAAATACTTATTGTCGATGATGTTGTCAGTAACGTCTTGTTGTTAAAGATCCTCTTGACCAACGAGAAGTTTCAGGTGTGTACTGCCAACAACGGTACCTCGTGTATCGAGATGGCAAAGAAAGAACATCCTGACTTGATCTTGTTGGACGTGATGATGCCTGATATCAGTGGTTTTGATACGGCCATTATTCTGAAGAAGGACGATGAGACCAAGGAGATACCTATCATCTTCCTGACAGCATTGAATACGCCAGCCGATCTGGTAAAGGGTTTCCAGGTAGGTGCTAATGACTTCCTGACAAAGCCTTTTAACAAGGAAGAATTGGTGATGCGTGTGATGCAACAGATTTCTCTGGTAGCTGCAAAGCGTATTATTGAGAAGCAGAATGCAGAGTTACGGGCTACGTTAAATAACCGTGATAAGATGTATTCTGTGATCGCCCATGATCTTCGTTCACCGATGGCAAGTATCCGTATGGTGTTGAATCTGGTAGTGGCATCCGTGCCCAAAGAGACAGTCGGCCCGGAACTCTACGAGTTGCTGGATAAGGCCAACAAAGAGTCGGAAGAGGTGCACGACCTGCTTGACAACCTGTTGAAGTGGACCAAGAGCCAGACAGGTAAATTGACTGTGGTGACACAGGATCTCGACTTGAACGACATCATCCCTGGTGTGGTGGATATCTTTGAGATGATCGCCGAGACCAAGAATATCAAGCTCAACCTGGAGCGTACCAGCGAGCCCCTCATTGTCAGAGCTGATAACGATATGCTGAAGACGGTGGTGCGCAACTTCATGTCGAATGCCGTGAAGTTCTCGCCAGAGGGATCTTCTATCGACATCCTGATGACAACAGAGGGCGACTTTGCCAAGATCAGCGTGCGAGACCACGGTGTGGGTATCGCTGCCGACCGTCTGGGCTCCATCTTCCATAAGGGAGAGACCACCTACGGCACAAGCGGTGAGGAAGGTTCTGGTCTTGGACTCCAGCTCTGTCAGGACTTTGCCCGTAAGAATGGTGGCGACTGTACTGTAGAGTCTGTCGAAGGTGAAGGTAGTACATTCAGTGTACTCGTTCCACTAAAGAAAGAATAATGGCTACACCTATTTATATTATAGAGGAAACCAAGCTTCGCCGCAATCTCCAGCTTATCGCTGACATTGCGGCGAAAGCTGATATAGAGGTTATCCTTGCCTTCAAGGCATTTGCCCTTTGGAAGACTTTCCCCATCTTCCGTGAGTATATCCATTCCACAACAGCCAGCTCATTGTCTGAGGCCCGTCTGGCTCTTGAGGAGTTTGGTGCACTGGCCCATACCTATTCGCCAGCCTATACCGACGATGAGTTCCCGCAGATTGTGACATGCTCGTCACATCTCACGTTCAACTCGCTGTCACAGTACCGGCATTTTCATGAGCGTGCGGCTGGTGTATCACTAGGGTTGCGTGTGAATCCTGAATATTCCGAGGTGGAAACGCTGCTCTATAACCCCTGTGCACCTGGTACACGGTTCGGCATCTCTGCCGACAAACTGCCTGAGCAGTTGCCTGAGGATATCAAGGGCTTCCATTGTCATTGCCATTGTGAGAGTGGGGCAGATGTTTTCCAGCGGACCTTGGCACATATCGAAGAGAAATTCTCACCCTGGTTCTCTCAATTAGAGTGGATCAACTTTGGAGGAGGACATTTGATGACACGCAAGGATTATGATACCGGTCTGCTTATCTCGCTGATGCAGAAATTCCACCAGCGCTATCCTTGGCTGAAGGTGATACTTGAGCCGGGAAGTGCCTTTGCCTGGCAGACTGGACCACTCGTTTCTCACGTAGTGGATGTGGTGGAGGATAAGGGCATTCAGACAGCTATCCTTGATGTCAGTTTCACCTGCCACATGCCTGATTGTCTGGAGATGCCTTACTTCCCCGAAGTAAGAGGTGCCGTTCATCAAGACGATAACCTGGGCTCTTTTGTTTATCGCTTGGGTGGCAACAGCTGCCTCAGTGGCGACTTCATGGGCTACTGGCAGTTTGATCATAAACTGATGATAGGCGAGGAGGTGATCTTCGAAGACATGATTCATTACACGACCGTGAAAACCAATACTTTCAATGGTATTACCCATCCCTCCATTGCCATGCTCCATCAGGACGGCACGCTCGAAACCCTGCGCGCCTTTACCTACGAAGATTACCGCAACCGTATGGATTAGAAGATCCTTTGTAAAGGAATTGTGCTGGAATTTAACACTTCGGAATAGGGTGTTCTAGGAAAGAAAAAGGGGAAGATGTAAGCAAAAGGGATGCTTCCAACGTGTTTGGCTATGGAAAACTTACTGCATAGTTATGGAAAAAATGTTCCCATTAATGGGAAAAAGTGCTAGATTTAAAGGTAAAAAGTGCTGGAATTAATAGTAAAAAGTAACTTTTTGAGGTTCAAAAAGCTACTTTTCAGGATGTTTTTTCTTGTCCGAGAAAGTGCTGATTTTATAAGTCTCAGATAGTCAAATGTTTACAAAACAGCTCATAATTCGCATATTTGAAGCCCAAGTTAGAATCGGTGGATTTCATGCGAATCTCAAACGTCGGTTTGTAAAGTCTATTAGTCGAATTTCAATTTGGGTAGATTGTACACGATGTCAACCGTTTGGACGCTGACATTGATGACACTCAACAGGAGGTCGAGGATGTAGCGGGGCTTGTGCTGTTTGCGGGCTCAGTCGTTGGCATCTTCTTATATATAAATAAGGTGTAGGGTAGTGGCGGAGGGCAAAAATGAGGAAAGAATAGATTTTTTTGAAAAAAAACTGCCGAAAAGTTTGTCAGTTCAAAAAAAAGCATTACCTTTGCACTCGCATTTAGAGAAATGCCTTTTGGAACGACAAAATTCTGAAGGAAAAATGCGGAAATAGCTCAGTTGGTAGAGCACAACCTTGCCAAGGTTGGGGTCGCGGGTCCGAGTCCCGTTTTCCGCTCCACATGTTGAACAAAAAAGAGTCATTAAGGATTGGTCTTAATGAAAAAATGCCCAGGTGGCGGAATTGGTAGACGCGCACGTTTCAGGTGCGTGTGCCGCGAGGCGTGCAGGTTCGAGTCCTGTTCTGGGCACTCTTTTTTATT
>ONNY01000076.1 GCA_900319305.1 uncultured Prevotella sp. | reverse complement strand
AATAAAAATCAAGTTAAATAATATGAGTCCTGTACAATACAGGATGACTCTATTAAATGCATAATTGTTTAACCCGTCCAACTTCTTGGGGTCACTTCAAAGGTACTCACGCTCGGATTTTCTCAAATAAATTTGGTAAATCTCTCACTTATTCGTACCTTTGGCGCTGGTGAAACTGGTGTTTCTGGGAGACTTCGATGTGTTCCCAGCGATGATGGATTCCACGTTTTCATCGTCAAAAACGGCCTTTGAGATCTCATTGGGACTCACAGGCGTGTTGTCACTCTGGCTCGGCATCATGAAGATCGGAGAGAAGGGAGGCATCGTGAATGTATTGGCCAAGGTGCTGAGTCCTGTTTTCGTGAAGTTGTTCCCTGACATTCCCAAGGGGCATCCAGTCACAGGCTCGATCTTCATGAACATCGCAGCCAACATGCTGGGACTGGATAATGCAGCTACGCCTCTTGGCCTGAAGGCAATGGAGCAGTTGCAGGAGCTGAACCCCAAAAAGGACACAGCCACCAACCCGATGATTATGTTCCTCGTGTTGAACACCAGCGGACTGACGCTGATACCTATCTCTATTATGGTGTATCGTGCCCAGATGGGAGCTGCGCAGCCTACTGATATCTTCATCCCCATCCTGCTGGCCACCTTCTTCTCAACGCTGGCAGGTATCATCATCACCAGTCTCTACCAGAAGATCAACCTGCTGAACCGCACGATGCTGCTCACTCTCGGCGGTGCAGCCTTAGTGGTGGCAACGATCATCTGGGGCTTCGGACAGATGGACTCGCTGCTGATGAATAAGGTGAGTACCACTTCAGCCAACATCCTGCTGATGACGATTATCATCGCCTTTATCGTAGCAGGTATGCGCCATAAGGTAAATGTCTATGATGCCTTTATCGAAGGTGCTAAGGAAGGCTTCACGACAGCAGTGAGAATCATCCCCTATCTGGTGGCCATCCTCGTTGGAATCGGCGTTTTTCGTGCCTCTGGCGCGATGGATATGTTGATCGACGGCATCAGATGGGGTGTGGAGGCTTGTGGTGCTAATAGCGATTTCGTGGGCGCATTACCTACAGCGCTGATGAAGCCGTTATCAGGCAGCGGAGCACGAGGCATGATGGTGGATGCGATGACCACCTATGGTGCCGATTCGTTTATAGGTCGTCTGAGTTGTATCTTCCAAGGTTCAACGGATACCACCTTCTATATCCTCGCTGTCTATTTCGGCAGTGTGGGTGTGGTGAAGACACGTCACGCAGTGGCTTGTGGCCTGCTGGCAGATCTTGCCGGCGTCATCGCAGCCATTGCTATAGCATACCTTTTCTTTGCATAAATGCAAAAAAGTAAAAAGGTAAAAAGGTAAAAAAGTAAAAAAGTAAAAAGGTAAATAATGGCAAATCTGAAATCATTGGCAAAAGACACTGCTATCTATGGGCTCTCAAGCATCGTAGGCAGATTCCTGAATTATCTGCTGGTGCCGCTCTACACCCATTACATGCCCAAGGACTCTGGCGACTACGGTGTGAGCACAAACATCTATGCCTATACAGCACTCATCCTTGTGCTGCTGACATTCGGCATGGAGACCACGCTCTTCCGGTTTGCCAACGACAGCAAGTATAAGCCCGACACCGTATTTTCCACAGCGATGGCTGTCGTAGGCTCGCTCACAGCTGTCTTTCTGCTGTTAATCTTCGGTTTCATCGGTCCTATCAGTGGTGCTCTTGGCTATACTGAGCATCCTGACTATCTGCTGATGATGGCTGTCGTGGTGGCGCTCGATGCCATTCAAGCTATCCCCTTCAGTTATCTGCGTTTCCAGAAACGGGCCATCCGCTTTGCATCGCTGAAGATGCTGTTTATCGTGCTGAACATCGCCATGAACGTGATCTACTTCGTGGTGCTGGGCAAGACCTCTGTGTTCTACGTGTTCTTTATCAATCTGCTCTGCACAGGTCTCATCACCTTCTTCTTCGTGCCAGATATGTTCCGTATCCAATGGAAGTTCGACAGTCAGCTGCTGAAAGTGATGTTTAGCTATTCGTGGCCTATCCTGGTGCTGGGCATCGCAGGTATTCTGAATCAGGTAGCTGACAAGATCATCTTCCCGCTGGTATATCCTGACGAGGCTCAGGCCAATGTGCAGTTAGGCATCTACGGCTCATGTGTGAAAATAGCGATGATTATGGCGATGATTACCCAGGCTTTCCGCTATGCCTACGAGCCCATCGTGTTTGCCAAGAACAAGGATGCCGACAAGACGGAATATTACGCTACAGCCATGAAGTATTTTATCATCTTCACGCTGTTGGCCTTCCTTTGCGTCATGGGTTGGATGCCTGTACTGAAATACATCATCGGCGCCGACTATCGCGAAGGACTGGGCGTCGTGCCCATTGTGATGATGGCAGAGATCTTCATGGGTATCTATTTCAACCTCTCGTTCTGGTATAAGCTGATTGACAAGACCATCTATGGCGCCTGGTTCTCATTGGCAGGCTGCATCGTGCTCTTTGCGGTGAATATCCTGCTGATCCCCACCTACGGCTACTGGGCATGTGCCTGGGGAGGCTTTGCAGGCTATGGCACAGCGATGATACTAAGTTATATCATAGGTCAGCAGAAGAACCCCATCCCCTACCCACTGAAGAGCATTGCTCTTTATTTCATTGCTGCGATGGTAGCTTATGGTCTGATGGAATGGGGAGAAATCTATCTGCCATCATGGGGCTCATTCCTTTTCAGCAATCTGATGATCTTAGGGTTCATTGTCATGATTATTAAAAAAGACCTCCCACTTTCCAGATTTAAATCAAAAAAGTGCAAGCATTAATAGTAACAATTGCTAGCATTAAATGTAGCAAAAAAATAAAATAAACAACATACAATATGAAGAAACTGCTTTTATTACTTTTTATCAGTAATTTTTCACTGCTCACAGCTCAGGCCGATGAGGGAATGTGGACGTTGTACAACCTCCCTAACGCCGTCTATGAGACGATGAAGCCATCAAGAACTGCGTGGTCAACTTCGGAGGCTATTGCTCTGGTGTGGTTGTATCGCCTGATGGACTCGTGTTTACCAACCACCATTGCGGTTTCGAGGCCATCCGCTCCCATTCCACCGTTGAGCACGACTATATGCTGAACGGCTTTGTGTCAAACTCCTACGAGGAGGAATTGCCTAATAAGGACCTCTTTGTGAGTTTCATGATTGAGCAGAAAGACATCACAGCCTATCTCGACAGTCTGGGACTCAACAAGATTACACAAGATAAGCGCAGCAACTTCGTCGATTCCATCGAGAATGTGATGCTCAAGGAGATTGAAGCAAAAGACTCTACCCTGCGTGTGGAGATCAAGCCCTTCTATGAGGGCAATGCCTACTATCTGACCACCTATCGCGACTATAAGGATGTGAGACTGGTGTTTGCGCTGCCAAAGTCGATGGGTAAGTTTGGTGGTGAGACAGACAACTGGATGTGGCCTCGTCAGACTTGCGATTTCTCTGTGTTCCGCATCTATGTGGATCCCAAGACAGGCGGTCCTGCTGAGTATTCAAAGGATAATGTGCCGATGAAACCGAAGAAATGGGCACCTGTATCACTGCAGGGTTACGTGCCTGGTTCATTCTCGATGACCATCGGCTATCCTGGTTCAACCAGCCGTTATCTCTCGAGCTACGGCATCAAGGAGCGTCGCGATGTTGAGAACGAGCCCCGCTATAAGACCCGTGAGGTGAAACAGAACATCATGATCCGTCACATGCGTGCCGATGAGGCAGTGCGTATCAAGTACGACTCTAAGTACGCCCAGAGCTCCAACTACTGGAAGAACTCCATCGGTATGAACAAATGTATCGATTCCATCGGACTGATCCAGCAGAAAGCAGCCTATGAGGAGAAGATCCGCCAATGGCAGGACTCAACGGGCTATCTGAAAGGCAAACTGGATTTCAAGCTGTTGGAACGACTCTACGCCAAGCAGTTCAACGCTGTAAAGGCTCTGACCTATTTCTATGAGACCTTCGGAAGGCGCAGTGCTGACGAACTGACCCGTCGTGCCTATCGTGCACACAACGGTTCCATCGTCAAGGGTGATGAAAGCAAGCCGAAAAAGCAATATATCGAGTTTGAGGACAACAGCGATCAGTGGGACGAGGCCACCGATAAGGACATCATGGCAGCAGCGATGAAGTTCTATCGCGAGCAGGTGGACGAGAAGTATCTGCCAGACTTCTACCAGATCGTGGATCGTGACTTTGGCGGCGACTACCTGAAGTATATCGACTATCTCTACAAGAAGTCGCAGCTCATGAAGAACGGCAAAAAGATCTATATCAACAAGAAGAGTTTCCGCAAGGATCCTGGCGTAGCCTTTGGAGAGAGCCTCAACAACGTTCTGTTCAGTCTGGCAGATGAGGCTACCGAAGTCTATGATTCCATCGCTATCCAGGAGCGCTATCTCTGTGCAGCCAAGCTGCGTATGGAGGAAGATATGCCAAACTACAGCGACGCTAATTTCACCATGCGACTCTCTTACGGACAGGTGGGCGAGTATCTGCTCGCAGGCAAGCCCTCTGGCTATTACACCACAGCAGAGAGTATCGTAGAGAAGATGAAACAGGGTGAGGCTGGCACCATCGACTATGAGGCTGAGCCTATCATGAAGGAACTGCTCTCTGTGAAGGACTTTGGCAAATATACTGATAAGACCACAGGAAAGATGCACCTCTGCTTCCTTTCAAACAATGACATCACTGGTGGTAACTCTGGTTCACCGATGTTCAATGGTAAGGGAGAGCTCATTGGTCTGGCCTTCGATGGCAACTGGGATTCACTCTCTTCAGACATCTTCTTCGATCGTCAACTGGCCCGTTGTATCGGTGTGGATATCCGTTATGTGCTGCCAAATAGGAAGAAGGCAGACACGAAACAAACTGAAAACCAATGAAGAAGCTAGCAACGTTACTACTCATGACTGTCCTCTGTCTGAATACTCGGGCAGAGGATCAGTCGAAACATATCAACCTCAGTGGCACCTGGCAATTTGCCTTAGATCGTGAAGGAAACATCAAGCCTGATGCCATTCTCACAGAGACAATCCAACTACCAGGAACAACAGACACGAACAAAAAGGGCGATTTCACCGCTAAAAGTAAAGAGACCACCCATCTCACACGTCCTTGGTCGTATAAAGGCAGAGCGTGGTATCAGCGCGAAATAGAAATACCTGCAAGCTGGAAAGGCAAACCTGTCTATCTCTTCCTGGAGCGCACGAAGCCATCAGAGGTTTATATCGACGGAAAACTCGTTGGCTCATCGAATGACATCTCCACCCCTCAGGTGTTCAATCTCACGAAAGCGATAAAACCAGGCAAGCACCAACTGACTATCATGGTGGATAACGGAAGTGGTGTGCCAGAACAGATCTATGCCAACAGTCATGCCTATACGGAGGATACCCAGACCAACGAACTTTCTACCGAACTGCGCATAGCAGAGACTCCCAAGAAGATACATCCCAACTTCAAGGACTTCCACATCGAGGGGCAGCATTTCTATGCCAATGGCCATCAGATTTTCCTGCGTGGCAGACACGATGCCTGTGTGTGGCCCTTGACAGGACACGTGGCAATGGATATCGACTCCTGGCGAGCTTACTTCAGCACTTGCGAGGCCTATGGTCTGAACCATGTGCGTTTCCACTCCTGGTGCCCCCCAGAGGCTGCTTTCGCTGCAGCAGATGAATACGGTATCATCCTGCAACCAGAACTGCCTTTCTGGGGTGACTTCAATGATAAAGATACAGTGCTGATGAAGTTCCTTCACAAAGAGGGCGAGAATATCCTGCGAACCTATGGTCATCATCCCTCCTTCCGGATGTTCGCTTTAGGCAATGAACTCTGGGGGAATATCGACAAAATGGCCGAATTCATCGCAGATTTCCGTCAGATTGCGCCAGATAAGGCTTATACCTTCGGTTCCAACTACTATCTGGGCTATCAGGGCGTGAAACCAGGTATGGACTACTTTACAACCTGTCGAGTAGGTGGCGAAGGCTGGGGCAACTACAACACCCACACACGTGGTTCGTTCTCATTTGCTGATGCAGCCGATGGTGGTATGATCAACCATTTCTACCCCAACACGATGATGAACTTCGAGGAAGGCTGTAAGCTGGCCTTCCCAGAGGGAAGTGCTTGGACAAAAGCCGTACCTGTGATCTCCCACGAGACGGCACAGTTCCAGACCTATCCGGACTTCGATGAAATCAAGAAATACACAGGCACACTCTATCCTTATAACATGGAGGTGTTCCGCTCTCGTCTGGAGAAAGCCGGCATGCTGGATCAGGCGAAAGCCTTCCATCGGGCCAGTGGCGCCTGGTCGCTTCAGCTTTATAAGCAAGACATCGAGATGGATCTGCGCACTAAGAATATGGCAGGTTTCCAGTTGCTCGATTTGCAGGACTACCCAGGACAAGGCTCTGCTTATGTGGGTATCCTCGATGCCTTTATGGATCCGAAAGGACTTTGTACGGAAAGAGAGTGGCGCGAGTGGTGCGCCCCTGTGGTACCTCTTCTGGTTGCTGACCGCTTCTGTTTTACCAAAGAAGAGGGCATCCAGGCCTGGATTCAAGTAGCGAACTACAGTGGAACATCGCTGAATGGCAAAACTCTGCATTGGGAACTCACCGCGACAGGTCCTGTGGCCTCTGGGGAGTTCAAGTTACCCTCGACTGAAGGACTCTTCACCGCAGGCGAACTCAAGGTTGATCTCTCTGCCTTTGATAAGCCCACCAAACTGCAGCTCTGTCTGACGATTGAGGGCACAGAGTACTTTGGCGTACCTTACCACAACACCTACGACCTCTGGGTTTATCCTGCCTGGAGCGACCTGAGTAAGCTTGAGAGTATGGTGACAGTTACGACAAAACTCGATGAAATCGCCATCAGCCAGTTGGAGAAAGGCAAGAGTGTGCTGCTGATGCCTGAGGCAAATGACCTCTGTGTCGGAGGACTATTTCAGACTGACTATTGGAACTATCGTATGTTCAAGACCATCTCAGAGAACAACAAGAAGCCCGTTTCCCCAGGCACACTGGGCATTCTGACAGATCCGAAACACCCAATTTTCCGCAACTTCCCCACAGAGGAACATACCAACTGGCAATGGTTCCCTGTGATTAAGGCCAGTCATCCGATGATGCTCGACAACACCAACAAGGATTATCGTCCGATCGTACAGGTGATTGACAATATCGAACGCAACCACAAACTCGGTCTTGTCTTTGAATTCACTGTAGGAAAGGGCAAGCTTCTCGTCTGCATGGCAGACCTTGAGAGTGCGACATCCTATCCTGAAGGTCGCGCCTTCTATCGCAGCGTGCTGGAATATATGGTCTCCGATGACTTCGCCCCTAAGACGCACATCACATTAGAGGACTTCCAGAAACTCATGACCACCCCTGTCGTAGAAGGTAAGATTGGTGAACTAAACAATATCTCACCTTATTAATATATAAAAGCCCCGATGAAACGGGGCTTTTTCCTTATTTCTTCTTACGAGGCCTGCGCATCGCCCAGCCTTCTTCAGAGAAGTCTGGTTCAGGTCCTTTCAAGTCGTGAGGGACTTTACCCATCAAACTTCGCCAGTCGTCTTTCTTCTGACGCTTGGGTTTCTGAGACTTTTCTGGTTTGCTTGGCTTACCACCTTCATCAGCATCGTTACAGCGGACAGTGCGTCCTTTATAGCGGATACCAGACAGTTGGATCATCACTTTCTTGGCATCCTTTTCTGGTACCTCGAAATATGAGATGGTATCGAGCAGGTCGATATGTCCCACCTCCTGGCGACCTCCCACAAAGCGGTTCAGTGTCTGCATCAGTTCACCAGGATAGAAGCCATCACGTCTGCCAAGGTTGATAAAGAGGCGCTTATAACCCTTTGCAGCCTTATTCTGAAGTTTCTGCTTGTCGCTCTGTGGCTTCTTCTCCTTCGTCACGACCACCTTTTCAAGCTCTGGCGCATCGGCATAGTAAGCTAAGAACTTGCCAAACTCCATTGATACAATCTTCTTAATCAGATCATCCTTGTCGATATACTCGAAGTAACGGTTGATATCCTGAATGAAAGGAGCAATCTCCTCGTCATCTACATCTGTCTTTACGATTTGATCCATCACCTTATAGAGCTGTTTCTTACAGATCTCCTCTGCCGATGGAATCTCAGCCTGCACGAACTGCTTGCCTATCTCTTTCTCGATGTTACGGATCTTGAACTTCTCGCGACTATGAACGATGGAGATAGAAGTTCCCTTCTTACCAGCACGTCCTGTACGACCAGAACGGTGGGTATAATTCTCGATATCATCGGGCAATCCGAAGTTGATGACATGCGTCAGGTCATCCACATCTAATCCTCGTGCAGCCACATCCGTAGCCACGAGCAACTGTGTCAGGTGCTGACGGAACTTCTGCATCGTCAGGTCACGCTGCTGTTGGGAGAGGTCGCCATGCAGCGACTCCGCATTATAGCCATCCTTAATCAGTTTGTCGGCTATCTCCTGCGTCTCTACCTTCGTACGGCAGAAAATGATGGCGAAGATACGGGGATAGAAATCCACGATACGCTTCAGCGCCAGGTATTTATCCTTGGCATTCACCATATAATAGATGTGATTCACATTCTCTGCACCCTCATTACGGCTACCAACCACGATCTCTTTATAGTCATGCAGATAGGTCTTCGCCACACGCTCCACCTCCTTACTCATCGTGGCAGAGAACATCAGGGTGCTGTGTTCAGCAGGCAGCGACTCGAATATCTCATTGATACTGTCGGAGAAACCCATATTCAGCATTTCATCGGCCTCATCCAGCACAATATTACTGACCAGATCGAGATGCACCTTTCCACGGTGCATCAAGTCAATCAAGCGTCCTGGAGTAGCCACGATGATCTGCACACCTTTCTTCAAGGCACGCATCTGAGGCTCAATGGCAGCACCACCATAGACGGCTTCCACATGCACACCATCGATATACTTGGAAAAATCGCGTAAATCGTCGGCAATCTGCAGACACAACTCACGCGTGGGAGAGAGTACCAAAGCCTGTGTATCTCTGAAAGAGGTGTCTATCCTTTGCAGAAGCGGGATACCAAAGGCTGCAGTCTTACCAGTACCCGTCTGGGCCAGGGCAATCACATCCGTCCGATTCCCTAATAAATAAGGTATCACCTCCTCTTGCACAGGCATAGGCTGCACAAATCCTAACTCCTCAATGGCCACGCGAACCTCCTCGCAGACGCCTAATTCTTCAAATGTCTTCATCGGATTTCTTCTATTTTGCTGCAAAGATACAAAATTATTTTGTAATTTTGTGCCCTGTATGAAGATTTGTGTATTTTGTTCTGCGAATCAGCAGATTGACCCTGAGTTCTTCACGATGACAGAAGAGCTGGGAACGTGGGCAGCGAAAAATAGCCATTCCATCGTGTATGGTGGCGTGAATCAAGGGCTCATGGAGTGTTTAGGAAAGGCAGCCAAGGAGCATGGTGCGATGACTATCGGTGTGGTACCGATGATTGTGGAGAAGTCTGGTCGCCTGAGCGATTTTGTAGATGTGGAGATCCCTTGCGACAACCTGACGGATCGTAAACAACTGATGATGGATCAGGCAGATGTGTTTATCGCCCTACCAGGTGGTATCGGAACCATCGATGAGGTGTTTACTGTGGCGGCTTCTGCCACCATCGGTTATCACGATAAACTGGTGATCCTCTATAACATGAAGGGTTTCTGGAATCCGTTGATAGCGATGCTCGACGACCTGCAGAGCAAAGGCATGATTCGTGGGAGTTGGCGAGATTACATTAAAACGGCCGATTCCATCGAAGAAATCAGCCGTTTGATATAACAAAGAAGCCTCGCCAAATGCGAGGCTTTATTCATATAAAGAGGGTCTTTATGCCAGCAGACTTTCGGCCAACTGCTCTAACTGTGCCTCATCAGCCGACTTCATGCGAGAGCGGATAGTAACCATCGGCTCTACTATCTCACAGTCTTTCAAGCCCTCTATCATCGAGCGCATCACCTTGCCTGCAGAGGGAGCCCAACTGCCGTTCTCAACAATACCGAAGCGACGCTTCTGGTAGTTCTTGATCTGCAGATGGTAGAGGAAATCGTGCATCACGGGGAACACGCCGCCATCGTAGCTCGATGCAGCCACCACGACAGTAGGATAACGGAAAGCATCCTCGATGACCTCCGCCATATCTGAGCGACTCAGATCACTCACCACCACTTTTTTAGCCCCCTTCTTATTCAGGATCTCTGCCAGTCGCTCTGCAGCAACAGCCGTTCCGCCGTGAATGCTGGCATAGGCGATGAGTATGCCCTCGCTCTCTGGCTCATACTTGCTCCAAGTATCATAGAGTTTCACAGCCTCAGCCAGCACCTCGCCCTTGAGCACAGGACCATGCAGCGGACAGATGGTCTGTATGTCTAAGGTTGCTGCTTTTTTGAGGACGTTCTGCACCTGTATGCCATACTTACCACAGATATTAAAATAGTAGCGGCGAGCCTCACAAGCCCAGTCGTCAGTCTCGTTGACCAAAGCACCGAATTTGCCGAATCCATCGGCAGAGAAGAGCACCTTATCCAGACTGTCGTAGCTCATGATCACCTCTGGCCAGTGTACCATCGCAGCCGTGATAAACTTCAGTTCACGCTTGCCTAATGAGAGGGTATCACCCTCCTTGACAGTCATCACGCGCCCTTCAAAGTTGAAACCTTCAAAGAAGTTAGACAGCATCTTCGCAGCCTGAGCGCTACACACGAGCTGCAGCCCTGGATAAGTCTCCAGCATCCAGGCAATCAGTGCCGAGTGGTCGGGCTCCATGTGGTGAGCCACCAGATAGTCTGGCTGGCGATCGCCTAAGGCAGCCTTCAAGTTCGCTTTCCACTCCTCGCCCTTACGGCGGTCAGCAGTATCCATAATCGCAATCTTCTCATCGTCAATGAGATAGGAATTATAACTCATGCCCTCAGGCACCACATACTGACTCTCAAAAAGATCGATGTCAAGATCGTCAACACCGATGTACTTAATCGTATCACTAATCATATTCACAAATTTTAAATTCTCTCTTCCATTTCCTTCAGACAAGCCTCCAATTCACGTTTCTTCTTGTCTGCAAAGGTCAGATCCACACTATTGTTGATACTCTGGCACACATTGGCAGAGAACTGCTGGGCCTCAGCAATCACCTGATCCCAAAGATCCTCAGACACCCCATTCTCCAGCATCTCACGGGTGATGCCATACTTCACCAGACCATAGACGAAGCCTGCATTGAAGTTATCACCTGCACCGATGGTGCTGACCGTTTCCATCTTCTCAACGGCGTATGACTTACTCACACCGCCCTGGGCTCTCAGTTCCAATGGCTCGGACCCTCTTGTATAAACGAAGTTCTTGCAATAGAACGAGATCTGCGAACGGTAGATACTGTCGGCATCCGACTTATTGTACATCACCTCAAAATCCTCTTTGCTGCCCCTGACCACATCGGCAAACTCCAGATTCTCCAGGATGTTTGGCGTGACCTTCATCACCTCATTGGCATGAGAGGAACGGAAATTCACATCATAATAAAGGATGGCTCCCCTACTACGGGCGAAGTCCAAAAAGGCAAAGACCTGCGGACGAATCACAGGATTCACCGCATAAAACGAGCCGAACATCACAATATCATCAGGTTGGATATCAGGGAAGTTGAAGTCAAGCCGATCGTGCGGGTGATCCTTATAGAAGATGTACTCCGCATCGTTCTGTTCATTCAGGAAAGCCAAAGAGACAGGCGACTTTGACTCCGGATAGACACTGATACAGCTGGCGTCCACATGGTTATCCTCCAGGAAACGGATAATTTTCTGACCCACACGGTCATTTCCCGTCTCACTGATAAACGCCGCATTCACACCGACACGCCCCAAAGAGATCAGTCCGTTGAACACCGATCCGCCAGGCACAGCGCCTATCGGCTGGTCGTTTTTGAAGATAATATCGAGAATTGTCTCGCCAATACCAATAACCTTTCGCATATTCTTTTTTAGTTATGGCTGCAAAGATACAATTATTTTTTGTAATTTTGCACACGAAATGGCAAAATATAACACATATACCCTCGAAAATGGTCTCCGCATCATCCATCTGCCCTCCAACTCGCAGGTGGTCTATTGTGGTTATGACATTGCTGCAGGCACGCGCAATGAGCTGTCTGGTGAGGAAGGACTGGCTCATTTCTGCGAACACATGAGTTTCAAAGGCACGGCCCGTCGCAATGCCATCCAGATCATCAACGCCATCGAGGGATTGGGAGGCGAACTCAACGCTTTCACCAACAAGGAAGATACCGTCTATTACGCAGCCATCTCCAAGGAACACTTCTCACAGGTCGTCAACGTACTGACTGACATCGTGTTCCATAGCCAGTATCCGCAGCACGAGATCGACAAGGAGGTAGAGGTCATCTGCGATGAAATCGAGAGTTATAACGACTCGCCAGCCGAACTAATCTATGATGAATTCGAAAACCTGTTGTTCGAAGGTCATCCTCTCGGACATAACACCTATACCACTGCTGATGCCCTCCGTTTTGTGCGCCGAAACTATCGTCCTGAAAAGATGGTGTTCTTCGTCTATGGCGACATCGACTTCAAGCGACTCATATCCTCCCCTAAGTTCTTGGACGTGCCAAGCGGCAAAGCCGAGCGAGGGGAGATCAAGAGGGGTCTGAACGAGATTATAGACACCTCTATTTGTTCAGACCCCCTGCCCCCTAACTTAGGGGGCACATACACAATCGAGAAATCCACCCATCAGGCACATGTGATGACGGGTTGTCAGGCATACGCTTATACCGACCCTCGACGTATGACGCTCTATCTCCTTAATAATATATTAGGTGGTCCAGGCATGAATGCCCGTCTGAACCTCTCTTTACGGGAGCGGCACGGATTGGTCTATACCGTTGAAAGTACGATGGCGACTTATGGTGATACAGGCATCTGGAGCATCTACTTCGG
>ONNY01000043.1 GCA_900319305.1 uncultured Prevotella sp. | reverse complement strand
GGTATGATGGAAGCCTGCGACGGTAAGGTGAAAGGTTGGGATCTCGTGAACGAGGCGATCGCCGGCGGTGGCGATGACGGTCAGGGAAACTACGCATTGCAGCACTCCACTGCCTACAACCCCAGCGGTAATCCCGATGCCACATGGGACGTAGGCGGCGACAATTTCTACTGGCAGGACTACCTGGGCGATCTCGACTACATCCGTCAGGCTTGTCGCCTAGCCCGCAAGTACGGTCCCGAGGATGTGAAGCTCTTCATCAACGACTATAACCTCGAAGGAGTCTGGGACATCACGACCAAGGACGGTATCAGTGCCAGCAAGAAGGTATGGTCTATGGTGAACTGGATTAAGAAATGGGAGGCCGACGGTGTGACCAAGATCGACGGTATCGGCACTCAGATGCATATCTCCTATTACGAGAACAGCGGTTCGCAAGAGAACCTGAAGAAAGCCATTACAGGTATGTTCCAAGTCATGGCAAACTCAGGAAAACTCTGCCGTGTCAGTGAGATGGATATGGGTTATGTGCCCAATGGTCAGAACAAAGGCATTAACACTTCACAGTTGACAGAGGATCAGCACAAGAAAATGGCTGATTTCTACGAGTGGATCATCAAGGAGTATCTGCGTATCATTCCTGCTGCACAGCAGTGGAGTATCTGTCAGTGGTGTCCTACCGATGCACCTGATTACAGCGGATGGCGCGGTGGCGAGCCTGTAGGCATCTGGGACCTCGACTTCTACCGCAAGCATGTGTATGCAGGTTTCGTGCGCGGTCTGGGCGGTGACGGTACAACCGGCATTAGCAAGGTGAAGGCCGACAAGACCAATGACGCCTCAAAGGGTATCTATACCATCAACGGTGTGCGCCTGAGTGCAACATCAGCCGAGGAACTTCCTGCCGGTCTCTACATCATAGACGGCCAGAAAGTGGTGGTGAAATAAACCGGATCACAATCAACATAAAAGAGGCGTCCCGATTGGAACGCCTCTTTTATTATATAATATGTGTATTGTCTTAGAAGAACAGATAGCGGTTGTCAACGACGTTAGCCTTCTGGTAGAGTTCCTGGAGGAAACGACCTGCAGCCTGCATAGCCTGCTGCTGGAGCTGCTGCTCAACCATCTTCTCGTCGAACTTAGCACCCTGACGCTCACTCTTCTTCACAACCTGGAAGAGGTAAGCGCCACCGTTACCCTTGACGACTGCCTTGCTGAAGGCACCCTGCTTGCTGACTGCCACTGCACCAGACAGAGCGGGCTCGCTGGCACCTGTAGCCTGAACGAAGACAGGAGCCGTGAAGGTCACCTGATTGACAGAGTCGATGCGGGCACCCTTGGCCTTGGCTGCAGCGATATCGGCCACACCAGCCAACTTAGCCTTGATCTGCTCGAACTTCTTGTCACGAAGTACTTCCTGACGAAGCACGTCCTTCATCGTCTCCATGGAACGATAACCAACAGGATGAATACCAGTCAGTGCAACCACCAGCAGATCATCATTGTTACCACACTCATAGAGCGGACTTACCTCACCCTCCTTGGCATCGAAGATCCACTTCATAGTCTCACGGGTAGCACGCAGACCAGCTACGGTGTGCTCAGAGTTGAAGAGATCCTTACGCTCCTGGACATTGAAACCGAACTTAGCGGCGTTCTTCTCCAGATCGGCCAGAGTCTTGTTCTCGCTGACATACTGGCTGAACTTATTGTAAGCATCAGAATAGGTGCCCTTTGAGAAATCGATGGTGTGCTTGATGACAGCCACATCATACTTCTCGACCATCGCCTTGCGGTTGATCACCTGGAGAATGATGTTACCCTGTGAGAACTCGAGGTTCTTCACGTCGTTCACTGCCAAAGCGTTGATGGCGTTCAGGTAGTTCTTTGACTCCTCGTCCATCGAGTTGCTGTTCTCATACATGGCAGAGGTGAGCCACATGTTCTCGCCTGACTGACCATATTTCTTAGCAAGCTCCTCGAAGTTGGCACCAGCCTTCAGAGCGGTATAGACGCTGTCAGCTGTCTTGTGGGCAGCCTCGGCAGTAGCACCACCGATCTGGATCTGACGGTACTCGATGCTATCAGGCATCATGGTCTTAGAGATGAGCTTCACCACGTTCAGGGTGTTGTCACCCTTCGTCTCGAAAGGCGCTGTGGTCTGACCGACAGCAATAGAATCGAGCTTAGCAGCGATGTCGAAAGGATAAGCACGCTTGGTAGCTGCAATACCTGTATAAGGGAACTGTGACTGTGCCTTGCGAACAACCTCGGCAGGATTAGCACCGCTCTGGAGCTTCTGTGAAGCATCGAGCATCGTGGTCATCAGAGCCTTGCGGTCTGCTGCAGAAGCCACCACCTGGAAGCTGACATACTTGATGTCACGTGTCTCCACAGTCTGCTTGAACATCTCCTTCTGCTCATCGTACTTGGCCTTCAGATCCTTGTCGTCGATCTTCACATCATTGTCGTTGATGGTAGAATAAGCGATAGAAGCCAACTGGATGTCGCTCTCCTGATTCTGACCCTCAAAAGCCATCTTAGCTGAAATGGGATTAGAGATCAGACAGTTAGCGATCAGTGCCTGATACTTCTGGGCCAGTGTCTGCTGACGGAGCTGCTTCTCGAGGAACTGCCAGTACTTATAAACCTTCTCGTAAGACTCTGCGAGCTGAGAGTTCTTCAGACTGCGCTTGTAGTCTGAGAGGAACTTGGTAAGCTGAGTAGCATCGAAACGACCTGTTTCCTGATTGACGAACGGTGAACGCAGGAGAATGGGGTTCGTACCCTCCTTCATGATGTTCTGCATCTCCTCGTCAGTCACTGTCAGACCGATCTTGTCAGTCTCGCTGGCAATGATCTGCTCGTTGACATACTCGTTCCATACCTCATCCTTGATGCTGTTGAGCTGCTCTTCGGTGAAGTTGTCCACACCCTGAGTCATCTTCAGCACTTCCTGATACTCATCTACCAGAGCCTGGAACTCCTGCACATTGATTTTGTTACCTAACACCTCGCCTACCTGCTGACGCTGCTGGTTCTTGGTTGCTTCACAAGAACGGAAAGCCTCTTCAGCAATGAAGGCGAAAAGGCCAAGGCCGATGATGATCACCAGCGCAACGCCTCTCTTTCTAATTTTTCCTAATGCTGCCATTTTTGACTATTATTTTTATTAAATTTATTCTATTTTGATTGACACGTGCGCACGTGGATGCGCACAAATCGGGCACAAAATTACAAAATTAAATGCAAACGACGAAATTTTTCGGCAAAAATCCACTCATTCGACTACCTTTAACCGCACTAACTCGATTTTTGTCGCCGTATTCTTGATGATTTTGAACTCATAACCGTCGATGGTGACCACCTCGTTGAGTTTGGGGAATGCCTGATATTCATGAAGGATCAGACCGCCCAGTGTCATATATTCATCACTCTCCGGCAGATTGAGTTCAAACATCTCGTTGATCTTCTCAATCTCAAGTCGGGCAGAGAGTACGTATTCGTTCTCACTGATCTGCTTGGCCACATGATTAGAGTTGTCGTGCTCATCCTCAATCTCACCAGTGATCTCCTCCATGATATCCTCCAGGGATACCAGACCACTGGTACCACCGAACTCATCCACCACCACAGCCAACGAACGTTTCTGCTGCATGAGCATCCGCATCAGTTTGGAAGCCTGCATCGTCTCCGGCACAAATGAGATACTGCGCACCAGCGTCGCACTGAGACTGCTCAGGGTGGCATCTGCCTGCGCTGCCGTGAGACGGAACATATCACTGGAGTGGACATAGCCCGTGATGTGGTCGATATCCTCGTGATAGACGAGGATCTTACTGTGACCACTCTCGACAAACACCTGCTGAAGACCGCTGATGGTTGTCGTATCCTCCACGGCATCGATCTCCGTACGGGGCACCATACAGTCACGCACCTTCGTCTCAGAGAAGTCGAGTGCATTCTGGAAGATCTTCACCTCCTCGCCTATCTCCTCATCATGGGCAGCGTTATCGATACTGCTCTGTACGAGGTAGTCGAGATCGACCTTCGTAAACTCATGTTCATTGGCATCCTTGTTCATGCGGATACCCATCAGGCGCAGCAAACCTTTCGACAGCAGGGTTGCAAAACGCGAGATCGGATAAAGCACCACATAAAACAAATAGGCCGGTATGGCAAACACGGTCAGCAGCGTATTCGGATTGTTCTTAAAGATGGATTTGGGCAGAAACTCGCCCGTGAAAAGCACAACGAGGGTGGATAACAATGTATCGCAGGTGACACGCATCCCATCGCTCAAAGGATAGAAGAGCGTCTCATCGAAGATCTTCGCGAAGAGAATACCATAGACAACCAAAGCGATATTATTGCCCACCAGCATCGTAGAGACGAAGTTGTTGGGATGCTGATAGAACACGCTGATGGCCTTCTGAGACAGACCGTTCTTCTCTTTATCCATCTCAGCCAACAGACGGTTACTGGAGACAAAAGCGATCTCCATACCCGAGAAGAAGGCTGAAGCCAACATCGTGACAATCAGCCAGATGATCAGTGTGGTCATTGGGCACTCCTCCTATGTTTTTGTGCCGCCTGACGAACAACGGGCTCCTGCACAGTCGCTGTATCGGCAGGATCCTGAGGCTGTTCCTCTGCTTTATTCTCGCCCGTCATGTCCTCACGTTCAAAGGAGCCCTTTGAATTGCTGACCATATAATGGCGCATCTGTTCATCACTACGGAAGTAAGAGCCCTCCATCGAGCGCTCCGGTGTGACCACCTTTGAAAACACATTGGAATAGAGTTCATGCGATATGCCGTCCCAGAACAGTTCCTCACTGGTATAGATCAGTCCGTTGATATTACGGATACGTACCCTACCGCGCAGATGCCACAATTTCTTCTGGTCATAATACCAGGCGGTATCTGCCTGGATATATGCCTGCACATGGAACTTCTCGTCGAACTGTTCGAAGAAGACGCCTTTCTCAAAAGTCCAGCGCGAAGGGACACGCACGGTATTCACATCCCAGCGCTCCGTCACGATACGGTACTTGATGACACCAGAATCGCTGATCAGCGTGTTGACACCATAGGATGTCATCATCGACACTGAATCGCGGTCATGGATGGCAGGCGCCGTATGTTCTTGCATCTCACCGCCACAGGCTGTCAACGCCGTCAGAACGACAGCAGCAAGAATTAATCGACCTTCCATTTTGCGAACCATCTCTCGTTGAAGGTAAGTCCGATGTTGATACGGAATGTATTCTCCTTGACCAGATTGGCGGCAGAACGACGGTTCCATTCTGCACTGATATTCAGAATTGAGCGGTGGTTATAATTGTTCATGATAGGTATGCCGAAGCCCAAACTAACATGATACTCCTTGGGACCCTCACCATTATTTATATAATAATAAGGTGTAGCATAACCTGCACCGATACGATAGCGCACGCGGTTGAAGAACTTGGCACTGTTGGCATTAGGCAGCCATTCGGCACCCACGTTCACACGGTGCATATCCTTCAGCAGACCAGTCTTCAACTGATAACTGCCCTCACCATTACCCTCGTCAACAAACTGCGGCATGACCACGTCGCCCCATTTCTGCATCTGGTAATCGACGCCCATACGGAATGAAGTGCCATGCTGGTAAGCCAGTCCTACACCGTAGGTCCATGCCAGTTCGATGGCATTATCGAGGCGATAGCACAAGGAGTCAGACTTTCCTGTTGTGGATTTCTTATTGGTAATGATACACTCAGGGTCGGCATGCGTGTTATGGCCCGGACTGACCACCACACCAAGTGTCAGCAGATCCTTCTTGCTGATAGGCTGTGTAAACTGCAAACCGAGATCGAGTTTATAGTTACTGACCGAAGTGCGATATATTTTCGACAGGGTATTGACGTCGCTGGAGCTGCTGGTAGCCACACCGGTTTCGTTCGTACCCCAGAGATAGGCAATGTTGAAACCGACAGAGAGCGGTTTGATAATCTGCCAACCTAAACCGACGAAAGCCTGATTCAGACCGCCTGATCCGGAATGAGTAGTCTTGATCGTCGCATCCACATCATAAAGCCTTTCCTTGGTATAATAGTTAAAGCCGATATTCGAATAGGGCATGATACCAAAGGACATACCCAGATTCTTAATCACGCGGAAAGAACCTACGACATAGTCGAAGCCACCACTCTTGGCAGTCACCTTCTCCTGATACTCACGATACTTGGTCATCTGACCTGAGAGTCCGGCATCAAAGATAAAGGTGAGTGAATCAATAGATGAATAAGAAGCAGGGTTCATCGGATTGACCTCATTTCCCTTACGGAAACCGAAGCCTACACCACCCATACCTTTATTGAAGCCCACACTCTGTCCGGCGAGGTCACCCAGACCGAACTGACTATAGGGCGAGTTCGTGCCACTCTGTGCTGAGGCACCAAAAGTTGTCAGTGCCATCAGGGCAAGACAACAGAGAGATTTATTCATATTTTGCGCTTTATTTCTATAGAAATTCATTTCAGCCTGCAAAATTATTGAAAAAAATTGGAATAAAATGCTTTTTACTGCAAAATATAAGCTATTTTTGCATCGTGAAACATTTAAAAGAGGATTTTTGTACATTTTTAGGTATCATTTTGATGCTACTACCGCTAAAAGCGGTGGCCCAGGATTCCATTCAATCGAATGCGATGGATTCTGTGGAAGTCAGTCTGCTGACCTGTTCGCCTCACGAGGAAATCTATAGTCTCTATGGTCACACCGCCCTCAGATGGCATGATCTCAGAAGCAATGAGGATTTAGCCTTCAATTGGGGCGTCTTCGATTTCAGGAAACCTTATTTTGTACTTCGTTTTGTCTTTGGACTGACGGATTATGAGTTGGGAACCGTTCCCATGAAATACTTCACGGAAGAGTATCGCAACGTAGGGAGCAGCGTGACAGAACAGGTGCTCAATCTGACAGCCGAAGAGAAGCAACGGCTCTTCTTAGCACTGGTCAAAAACCTGCAACCAGAGAACAGAATCTACCGCTATAATTACTTCTATGACAACTGTTCAACGAGGCCGAGAGACATCGTTGAGCAATGCATTAACGGAAAATTAGAATACGCTGATCGTGAAGACTTTACGTCATCCTACAGAGAGATGGTCAGTATGTGCACAAGGAACCATCCTTGGGCCACTTTCGGTAATGATATGCTACTGGGTGTGAAGGCTGATATGGTCACCGACAGACGACAGCAGGAGTTCCTCCCGGAGCATCTTCTTTATGATTTCGACCGAGCCCAGATCTATGCCAATGGCGAATACCGTCCGCTGGTGAAAGAGCGTCGGATACTTGTCCCTGCAGGTGTACAGGTGATCGAACAGGATTTCCTGTTCTCACCAACGGAATGTGCCTGTGGTCTGCTCATCCTGTCGATTGTCATTTTGGCATTTGAATGGCGGCGGAAAAAGACATTCCGACTCTGGGACGGTCTGTTGATGGTGGCACAAGGACTGGTAGGACTGGTGCTGTTCGTGATGTTGTTCTCCCAGCATCCCACCACGAGTACCAATCTGCAGATATTATTGTTCAATCCCCTGCCCTTCTTCTTCCTGCCTGCTGTGGCAAGAGGGCGTTCCACCCGTTGGTGGATCCTGCTGACAGTTATGTTTGTCTTGTTTATGATTGGCAGTCTCTTCCAGCAATATGCAGAGGGTATGCAAATTGTGGCACTATGTTTGCTGCTTAGATCAGCGATACATTTCAAATTGAAGGCGTAAGAAGCCATTGATTTAGGAAAAACTGAATCATTTATTTGGTTTTTCGCTGATTTTGTGCTATCTTTGCAGCCGTTTTTACGTAGTAAACAATAAAAATAAGATAAAAAGATGAATTTCAACAAGATTTTGAAGTCGTTGTTTGGAGACAAATCCTCGCGCGACATGAAACTGATTCAGCCATTTGTGGAGCAGGCCAAGGCGGCTGCAGCGAAGGTAGAATCACTGGATAACGATGCCCTCCGCCAGCGGACGAAGGAGTTGCAGAAGCAGGTACAAGATTCTGCAAGTGCCCAAAAGGCCCGTATCGCTGAACTGAAGGCAACCATCGAGAACACCCCTATCGACGAGCGTGCCGATATCTTCGCACAGATCGATAAGATAGAGAAAGAGGTGCTCGACATCTATGAGAAAGCACTGGACGAGGTGATGCCTGAGGTCTTTGCCATCGTGAAAGAGACAGCCCGTCGTTTCGCAGAGAACGAAGAGACCGTTGTAACAGCTACGGACTTCGATCGCGAGTTGGCTGCCGATCCCAAGAAAGACTTTATCACGATTGATGGCGACAAGGCCATCTATCATAACCACTGGACTGCCGGCGGTAACGATCTGAAGTGGGAAATGATCCACTATGACGTGCAGTTGTTTGGTGGTACCGTACTCCATCAGGGTAAGATTGCCGAGATGGCGACTGGTGAAGGTAAGACCCTCGTGGCTACCCTACCCGTCTTCCTGAATGCCCTGACTGGCAACGGTGTACACGTGGTAACCGTGAACGATTATCTGGCTAAGCGTGACTCGGAATGGATGGGTCCACTCTATATGTTCCATGGTCTCTCCGTAGATTGTATCGACAAGCACCAGCCTAACTCTGAGGCCCGTCGTAAGGCTTATCAGGCAGATATCACTTTCGGTACCAACAACGAGTTCGGTTTCGACTATCTGCGTGACAATATGGCAGTCTCTCCTGCCGACCTCGTACAGCGCAGTCATAACTACGCCATCGTCGATGAGGTGGACTCCGTGTTGATCGATGATGCCCGTACACCGTTGATCATCTCTGGTCCTGTGCCTAAGGGCGATGATCAGATGTTTGAGGAGTACCAGCCTCTGGTGGAGCGTCTGGTTGGTGTCCAGCGTCAGTTGGCTACCCAGTATCTGGCAGATGCCAAGAACCTGATCGGTGAAGGTAACAAGCTGATGGAGGCAGGCAACAAGAAGGAAGGTCAGGAGAAACTCGATGCCGGTTTCCTCTCAAATATCTCTCTGAGGAAGGTATCAAGGCTGGTATGCTGAAGACCGAGGAGATCTATATGGAGAACAACAACCGTCGTATGCCTGAGTGTGTCGAGCCCCTCTTCTTCGTGGTCGATGAGAAACTCAATTCCTGCGACCTGACGGACAAGGGTACGGCCTGGTTGGCTAAGCAGGTGAACGATGCGGAACTGTTCGTGTTGCCTGATATCACTTCTGAACTTTCAGCCCTGGAGGCAGAGACAGGTCTCTCTGACGAGGATCGCCTCAACAAGAAAGACGAGCTGTTGAACCATTATGCCATCCAAAGTGAGCGCGTACACACCCTGCAGCAGTTGCTGAAGGCCTACTGTATGTTTAATAAGGATGACGAGTATGTGGTGATTGACGGTGAGGTGAAGATTGTGGATGAGCAGACGGGCCGTATCATGGAAGGTCGTCGTTGGAGCGACGGTCTGCACCAGGCTGTAGAGGCCAAGGAGCATGTGAAGGTAGAGGCTGCCACTCAGACCTTTGCCACCATCACCCTGCAGAACTACTTCCGTATGTATCACAAGCTGGCAGGTATGACCGGTACGGCTTCTACAGAGGCTGGTGAGTTCTGGGATATATACAAACTGGATGTGGTGGAGATTCCGACCAATCGTCCTGTGATCCGTAACGACCAGGATGACCGCGTATACAAGACAGCACGTGAGAAATATAACGCCGTTATCGAAGAGATTGTGAAGATGCGTGAGAGCGGTCGTCCTACACTGGTGGGTACCACCTCCGTGGAAATCTCAGAGTTGCTGTCGAAGATGCTCTCGATGCGTAAGATCCCCCATCAGGTGCTGAACGCCAAGCTGCACCAGAAGGAGGCAGACATCGTGGCCCTTGCAGGTCAGTCAACCAACGGACTGGGTGCTGTGACCATCGCCACCAACATGGCAGGTCGTGGTACCGATATCAAGCTCTCTCCTGAGGTAAAGGCTGCAGGTGGTCTGGCCATCATCGGTACGGAGCGTCATGAGAGCCGTCGTGTGGACCGCCAGTTGCGTGGTCGTGCCGGACGTCAGGGAGACCCGGGTTCTTCAGTCTTCTATGTATCTCTCGAAGACAAACTGATGCGTCTGTTCGCTTCTGAGCGTATTGCCTCCGTGATGGACCGTCTGGGTTTCAAGGAGGGTGAGATGATTGAGAGTCCGATGATCTCGAAGAGTATCGAGCGCGCCCAGAAGAAAGTTGAGGAGAACAACTTCGGTATCCGTAAGCGTCTGATTGAATATGATGACGTGATGAACAAACAGCGTACCGTCATCTACGAGAAACGTCGTCACGCCCTGATGGGTGAGCGTATCGGTATGGATATCGCCAACATCATCTGGGACCGTGTGGTGAATATCATTGAGAACTCCGGTGACTATCAGGGCTGTAAGGAAGAGTTCCTGCATATCCTCGCTATGGAGGTGCCCTTCACTAGTGAGGAATACATCAACCAGCCTCGTGAGGTATTGACAGAAAATGCCTTCCAGGCTGCCATCGGCAACTTCAACCGTCGTACAGAACGTATCCAGACGGTAGCCAATCCGATTATCAAGCAGGTCTATGAGAATCAGGGCCAGATGTATGAGCGCATCATGGTGCCTCTCACAGATGGACGTCGCATGTTCAATATTCCTTGTAACCTGAAGGAGGCTTACGACACGGATTCGAAGTCTGTCGTGAAGGAGTTTGAGAAGAGCATCCTGCTCCACATTATCGACGATTCTTGGAAGGAGAACCTGCGCCAACTCGACGAACTGAAGCACTCTGTACAGAACGCCAGCTACGAGCAGAAGGATCCGTTGCTGATCTTCAAACTGGAGAGTGCCAAGGTGTGGGATGATATGATCAACGAGATGTACAACCGCATCTGTTCGATCCTGACACGTGCCCAGATTCCTGAGATGCAGCAGCAGGTACAGGAGGCCGCTCCTGAGCAGCGCAC
The DNA here is from genome assembly GCA_900319305.1 of uncultured Prevotella sp. GTDB lineage: Bacteria > Bacteroidota > Bacteroidia > Bacteroidales > Bacteroidaceae > Prevotella. The sequence goes on along the minus strand of ONNY01000043.1, from coordinate 19,679 downwards.
CCAGCGTCAGCAATACACGGAGAGCAAGCAACAGATTGGTGAGGAGCAGTTGGTGGACAGAAACCAGCAGGCAGCCGCCCAGCATGACACTCGTGCCCAGCAGCCCCGTACACCTATTACTAAGGATAAGTTGCCTGGCCGTAACGATCCCTGTCCTTGTGGAAGTGGTAAGAAGTTCAAGAACTGTCACGGAAAAGGTATTGTTTAGTTGATAGTTGATAGTTTATAGTTATGATTACTATAGCCAATCTTAAGAAATCATTTGGTGAAACCATCGCATGTGATATCCCCTCGTTGACCATCAACGACGGGGATATCCTTGGTTTAGTAGGTAATAACGGTGCTGGTAAGACCACCCTCTTCCGCATGATGCTCGATCTGTTGAAGCCAGATGCGGGCGAGGTGGAAATCGACGGTGTGAACCCTGCAGAATCGGAAGGTTGGAAAGCCTCAACGGGTGCCTACATCGACGAGGGTTTCCTCATCGACTTCCTCACGCCAGAGGAATATTTCGCCTTCATCGGCAAGATCACCAACATGACGCAGGAGGCTGTCGATGAACGCCTCAAGGACTTTGAGAGACTCGCTGGTGGTGAGATCTTCGGACAGAATAAACTCATCCGTAACCTCTCGGCAGGTAACAAGCAGAAGGTAGGTATCATGTCTGCCCTTTTCAATCGTCCGAAACTGGTGATCCTCGACGAGCCCTTCAACTTTCTCGACCCCTCGTCGCAGAATATCCTAAAGCATGAACTCACGGAATATAACCGTGAGACAGGGGCAACGATACTGATCTCCAGTCATAACCTGCAGCACACCGTTGACATCTCTACCCGTATCACCCTGTTGGAGAAAGGCAAGATCATCAAAGACATGTCTAATGAAAACGGCAGTGCCAGAGCTGAATTGGAGAACTACTTCGATCAGGATGTAGAGTAACCCATCCCCAAAAGTAGGTATTTTACTAGCCCAAGCCACTTAATGCAACCGCGTTGCAAATTATTTTATATACCTTTGCCTTCGAATTAAAACATTAGCAAATGAAACTGTCAGAACTTAAGACTGGTGAGAAAGGAGTTATCGTAAAGGTACAGGGACATGGTGGATTCCGTAAGCGTATCATCGAAATGGGATTCATCAAAGGAACAGAGGTTGAGGTATTGCTCAACGCGCCATTGCAGGATCCCGTGAAATACAAACTGATGGGCTATGAGGTATCACTGCGCCATCAGGAAGCAGATAATATCGAGGTGGTGTCGGCCGATACGCCTCTAGAGGAAACAACCTTCAACATCAACCCTGACGATAAGCGTCATGAAGACGACTACATCCATCATGAAGCGATGAAGGAACGCCGTACGATCAACGTGGCATTGGTTGGTAATCCAAACTGCGGCAAGACCTCACTCTTTAATTTTGCCTCCGGTGCCCATGGACATGTGGGTAACTACTCTGGTGTGACCGTCGATGCCACAGAGGCTCACGCCTCCATGTTCGGTTATGAGTTCAACCTAACAGACCTGCCTGGCACTTATTCCCTCTCCTGCTATTCACCAGAAGAACTTTATGTGCGTGAACATCTGACGGAGAAGATGCCTGATGTGGTCATCAATGTGATAGACGCATCAAATCTGGAACGCAACCTATATCTGACTACGCAATTGGTGGATATGAATATCCGTATGGTGTGTGCCCTGAATATGTATGATGAGTTTGAGCGTCGTGGAGATCAAGTTAACATCGATACACTCAGCACCCTGTTTGGTATTCCCATGATTCCCACCTCGTTTAAGAACGGGACAGGCGTCAAAGAACTTTTCAAGGCAGTGATTCAGGTATATGAGGGTGCCAGCAAGTTCTCGCGTCACCTGCATATCAACTACGGACATGAGATTGAAGATGGTATCAGTCGTATCCAGAAATTCCTGAAAGCCGATGAGCATATCACCCAGCATTACTCCACCCGATACCTGTCGCTGAAACTCTTGGAGCACGACAGTCAGGTGCTCGACTACTTAGGTAAGCACATGCAGGGGGAACAGCGCATGAAGGACTTCCAGACACTGACGAATGAGCGCGATAAAGCCTCCGCACGTGTCAAGGAAGAGACAGGCAATGACTCTGAGACCGCCATCATGGATGCCAAGTACGGTTTTATCCATGGTGCCCTGAAGGAAGCGGAGTTTAAGACTGGAACAAAAGAAGACACCTATAAGACAACCCACAGGATTGACCGGTTGCTCTCGCATAAATACCTGGGCTTCCCCATCTTCTTCCTGTTGCTCTACATCATGTTTGAGACCACTTTCACCTTAGGCCAGTATCCGATGGACTGGATTGAGGAAGGTGTGGCTTGGCTTGGCGACAAACTCACGGAGACAATGCCCGATGGTCCGCTGAAAGCAATGCTCGTAGATGGTGTCATCGGAGGTGTAGGCAGTGTGATAGTCTTCCTGCCGCAGATTCTCATCCTCTACTTCTTCATCTCGTTGATGGAAGACTCGGGCTATATGGCTCGTGCTGCTTTCATCATGGATAAACTGATGCACAAGATGGGACTGCATGGCAAGTCGTTCATCCCTCTGATTATGGGCTTCGGCTGTAACGTGCCTGCTGTGATGGCAACTCGTACGATCGAGAGCCGTCGTTCACGTATCATCACCATGATGATCCTGCCCTTTATGAGTTGTTCGGCTCGCCTACCTATTTATATTATGATAGCAGGCACCTTCTTCTCGCTGCAATACCGTTCTTGGGTGCTGCTGTCGCTCTATGCCATCGGCATCCTGATGTCAGTAGTTGTCAGCAAGATATTCTCCTCACTGGTGATCAAGGGCGAAGACACACCCTTTGTGATGGAGCTTCCACCCTACCGTTGGCCGACACCCAAGGCCATCTGGCGTCACACATGGGAGAAAGGAAAGGAATACCTGAAGAAGATGGGAGGCATCATCCTCGTCGCCTCTATCATCGTCTGGGCACTTGGCTACTATCCCCATAACGACTCACTCGACGTGCCGCAGCAGCAGGAACAGAGTTATATCGGACGCATGGGTAAGACCATCGAACCCATCTTCACACCACAGGGTTTCAACTGGAAACTCGATGTGTCCCTGTTGGCAGGTGTTGGAGCCAAAGAGATCGTAGCCTCCACCATAGGTGTACTCTACAGCGGTGATGACTCCTTTGGCGATGACGATACATTCAGCGATGATACAGAGAAATACACGCACCTGCGCCAGATGATGCTACAGGAAGGCATCACCCCATTGGCTGCCTACGCGTACCTTATATTTATATTGCTCTATTTCCCCTGTATCGCCACCATTGCCGCCATCAAGAACGAGACCGGTTCCTGGCGCTGGGCCACCTTCGCAGCCGTCTATACCACCGCCGTCGCCTGGATCGCCTCCGCCCTCGTCTTTCAGATTGGCAGATTGTTTATTTGACAAATACTCACAAAGGAGGTAACTAAAATGGTATTACGAATTCGCAAGATTTCCCATTAAGGATAGTTGCTAAATTCTCTAGAGAATTTTATGGCTTGATAGGCTTCTCGCAAGAAAGGAGACTAAGGGTAACTCCAAGATTCTCTAGAGAATTTTATAGAAAGATCATAAGAGAAAGATTGCGAGAAGGAAGAAACGGATCTGCTAGCATACTGGGGAGACTCATACCTATAAGTTTCGTTCTAAGATAATCACGTTCGAGAAAACTCAAATTAAATTTGGTTTTCTGCTTTCTTAATCGTATCTTTGCAAACGATATGGAGAAAATCATATTAGGTATTGACCCGGGAACGAACCTGATGGGCTACGGGCTGCTGAAGGTGGTGGATGGAAAGGCGCAGATGATCACGATGGGTGTGATCGACCTGCGTAAGTTTCCTGATGCCTATATGAAACTAGGCCATATCTTTGAACGCGTGACTGGGATCATTGATGGTTATCTGCCTGACGAGATGGCGATCGAGGCTCCTTTCTTCGGCAAGAACGTGCAGTCGATGCTGAAGCTGGGTCGTGCCCAGGGTACTGCCATCGCTGCAGCGATCCATCACGGCGTACCCATCCATGAGTATGCACCCATGAAAATCAAGATGGCATTGACGGGCACTGGTTCTGCTTCAAAGGAACAGGTGGCTGGTATGCTGCAACGGCTGTTGAAGATTCCCAATGAGGAGATGGGAAAATTTATGGATGCAACGGATGCACTGGCAGCAGCCTATTGTCACTACCTGCAGATGGGACGACCTGAGAGTGAGGCAAAGTATCGTGGTTGGAAGGACTTCGTCAGCAAGAATCCAGGAAAAGTGAAAAAATAGTTTTAGCAACGGACTTAAGGACTTTAAGAATGAAGACAATTGAGATAAGGAACGCGCGCGCGAGGAAACCAGAGTGGAGTATGGCAGAACCTGTGAACTTCACTTTGGAGGAAGGTGAGCATATCGCCATCATAGGTCGTAACGGTTCAGGAAAATCGATGTTTGTGGATATCCTGACAGGTCGCCACCCCGCCTTTCCTGATATGGTGAAGTATGGCTTCGACGAACCGTATAACAATCTGAAACACATCACCTTCCGCGATACCTACGGAGGGGATAATGATAAGACATACTTCTTGCAACAGCGCTGGAACCAGATGGAGATCGATGAGGAGACACCCACCGTTGGCAGCAAACTCGAAGAGGCTTACAAACTGGCTGGCGAGGACACTCCAGAGCGTCGCGCCCTACAACAGCATATCTATGAACTGTTCCATCTGGAGCCCTTACTTGATAAGTATATCATCCTTTTGTCGAGTGGTGAATTGAGGAAGTACAAATTGGCCTCATCGCTCTTCACCAATCCGAAAGTTCTGATTATGGAGAATCCGTTTATCGGACTCGACGCTGATACCAGAGATCAGTTGAAGGCACTGATGACGATGTTAGCCAAAGAACAGGGACTGCAGATCATCCTCGTGCTGGCAAAGACAGACGAGATTCCTGACTTCATTACGCATATCGTGGAGGTGAAGGAGATGAAGGTTCTACCGAAGGTGGAGAACAAGCCCCCTAAGTTAGGGGGCGACAGGGGTCTGAACAATAGAATATTTGACTCTTCAGACCCCCAACCCCCTAGCTTAGGGGGCTCAATCATCCGATTCAACAAGGTGAGTATCCGATATGGTGAGCGGACGATCCTGAAGGATCTGGACTGGACGGTACATCAGGGTGAGCACTGGTCGCTGTCAGGACAGAACGGTTCTGGTAAATCTACCCTACTCTCGCTGGTCTGTGCCGACAATCCCCAAAGCTATGCCTGCGACATCTCACTCTTTGGACATAAGCGCGGTTCGGGTGAGAGCATCTGGGACATCAAGCGCCATATCGGCTACGTGTCGCCCGAGATGCATCGCAGTTACAAACAGAATATCCCAGCCCTTCAGATTGTTGCCAGCGGACTGAAAGACTCGGTGGGTCTCTATGTACGTCCTACTGAAGCCGAGAAGGAACAATGCCGTAAGTGGCTGACCACCTTTGGCGTTGGTGATCTTGCTGACAGGAAATTCATGGAGATGTCGAGTGGCGAACAGCGACTCGTCTTATTGGCAAGGGCATTCGTCAAAGAACCTGATCTGTTGATTCTCGACGAGCCCTTGCATGGTCTGGATGATCTGAATAGGAAAATGGTAAAAGACCTGGTGGATGAATACTGCAAGAATCCAGCCGTGACGCTGATCTACGTGACTCACTACCAGGAGGAATTGCCTCTTTGCATTGATCACGCCCTGTTTCTGGAGCGGCACTAACCTTCCAACAGCGTAGCGGTGCGGACACGAGAAAGCGTCTCTGGTGTCATCTGCAGATAACTGGCGATATACACCAACGGCGCACGAAGTACCAACTGGGGCTGATTCTTCACCAGTTTCTGGTAACGATCCTGGGCACTCTCAAAGCGAAGCATGTCGGCATGATGCTGACTCAGGATCAAAGACTCCTCCAAAATCTTTCGATAGAGAATCTGGATGTTCACACTCTTCATAGCCACCGCCTCAAGATCTGCCTTTGGCAAGGCGATGAGGATGGTTGGCTCTAAAGCCTTGATCTGCAATTTCGTGGGCTGTTCACGGAAGAGGCTCTCGATACACATCACGATATTGTTTTCAGTAGCCATATACTCCGTCAGTTCCTTGTCATTCTTAAAATAGAACTGACGCACCAGACCTTTTACGATCCAGAAAATATTGGTACTAATCTCACCTTCACGAAGAATAAACTCATTCTTCGCAAACTTCATGGGCACCAGGATGCTCTCGAGCATATCGAGCTCCTCATGTGTCATCGTGCTGTAACGACGGGCTAATTCACGTGCCACGTCTCTAGTAGTAATGCTAATATTCGGCATAATTCCTAATTGGACCTTTAGTTTTTTTTATATGTTATTGATTTCTTAATCGAGTTTCAACACAGCAAGGAAGGCTTTCTGAGGCACTTCCACGTTGCCGATCTGCTTCATACGTTTCTTACCGCGCTTCTGTTTCTCAAGCAACTTACGCTTACGGCTCACATCACCACCATAACACTTGGCAGTCACATCCTTACGTACCTGCTTGACCGTCTCACGGGCGATAATCTTGGCACCGATTGCTGCCTGAATGGCGATATCAAACTGCTGACGGGGAATCAGCTCCTTCAGTTTCTCACACATCCGTCTTCCGAAAGTGACGGCATTGTCCTGATGGGTCAGTGTAGAAAGGGCATCCACAGGCTCACCGTTCAACAGGATATCCAACTTTGCCAGTTTCGATGGACGGAAGCCGTCGATATGATAATCAAACGAGGCATAGCCCTTTGAGATGGACTTCAGCTTGTCGTAGAAGTCGATCACGATCTCACCCAACGGCAGATGGAAATGCAGTTCCACACGGTTACCTGACACATACTGCTGATCAATCAGTTCACCTCGCTTGTCGAGACAAAGCGTCATAATAGGACCGATATAGTCGGCTGCCGTGATGATAGACGCACGGATATAGGGTTCCTCAATATGTTCGATCATCGTCAGATCAGGCAGACCAGAGGGGTTATGCACCTCCTTCACCTCACCCTGTTTGGTGTAACACATATAGGATACGTTTGGTACGGTGGTAATGACATCCATATCAAACTCACGATCGAGACGCTCCTGTACGATCTCCATGTGGAGCAGGCCCAGGAAGCCACAGCGGAAACCAAAGCCTAAGGCTACAGAACTCTCTGGTGTAAACGTCAATGAGGCATCATTCAACTGCAACTTCTCCAAGGAGGCACGCAGATTTTCGTAATCCGTTGGATCAATGGGATAAACACCAGCAAACACCATCGGTTTCACTTCCTGGAATCCCTCAATGGCTGCACTGCAAGGGTCAGCCACCTGCGTGATCGTGTCACCTACTTTCACTTCCTTGGAGTTCTTGATACCGCTGATGATATAGCCCACATCGCCAGTACGCAGTTCCTTACGGGGAATCATATCCATCTTCAGTACACCGATCTCGTCGGCATCATATTCCATCCCCGTATTAAAGAACTTCACATGGTCACCAGCATGAATGGAACCATTCACAATCTTAAAGTAGGCGATGATACCACGGAAGGAATTAAAGACAGAGTCGAAGATCAAGGCCTGCAAAGGTGCTTTCTCGTCACCTTCCGGATGAGGAATACGTTCCACGACGGCATTCAGGATATCCTCAACACCCTCGCCCGTCTTTCCTGAAGCACGGATGATGTCAGAGCGATCACATCCGATCAGATCGATAATCTCATCCTCCACTTCATCGGGCATCGCCGAAGGCATATCTATCTTATTGATGACGGGAATAATCTCCAGGTCATGATCGATTGCCATATACAGGTTGGAGATAGTCTGTGCCTGAACGCCCTGAGTGGCATCCACCACCAGCAGCGCACCCTCACAGGCTGCAATGGAGCGCGACACCTCATATGAGAAATCCACATGTCCTGGGGTATCGATCAAGTTTAGGATATACTTCTCACCCTGATATGTATATTCCATCTGTATGGCGTGACTCTTAATGGTAATGCCACGTTCACGCTCCAACTCCATATCATCAAGCATCTGACCTTCAGTCACTTGAATAGTCTTAGTGAATTCCAATAAACGGTCTGCCAAGGTTGACTTACCATGGTCGATATGTGCGATGATACAGAAGTTTCTTATATGGTCCATCAGTTTATACGTGTACTTTTAAGTTGCAAAGATACAATTTTTTTGTCGGAAAAAGAGCTATTTTTGCTTTTTTTTGTATCTTTGCACCAAAAATAGCATTCATTATGAAAAAGTTTTGGATATTAGCAGCAATTTGCACCCTTCTGGCAGGATGCCGTGAGTCTTTGGAAGACCGTTGTGCCCGTGAGGCAAAAGAATACACCGAGAAGAACTGTCCAACGCGAATGGACAAGAACATCATTCTGGACAGTATGGCTTTTGAGCGCGATACGCACACTTTACATTATTATTACACACTGACAGGGTTTGCCGACCGCGACGGTGTGATGGAAGAGGTGGATGCCAAGGGAGCTTTGAAGGAAGACCTGAAGAACTCAACTTCCCTGCGTGTCTATAAGGAGAACAAGTACCGCTTCGCCTACACCTACCGATCGGAGAAGGATCCCAAGAAGATCAGGCTGCAAGTGGTTTTCACGGATAAAGACTATTAATCAATAAGCCCCCGCCTGCTGGCGAGGGCTCATTCTTTTTATTCTGCGACTTCTTCTGGTTTCATGTTCGTGTAAACCGTCTGGACATCGTCGAAGTCTTCCAACCTCTCCACCATCTTGTCGATGGTCTCACGCTGCTCAGGCGTCACATCCTTCAGGTCGTTGGGGATACGGGTAAACTCAGCACCCGTCACCTCGAAACCGTTCTCCTCAAGATGCTTCTGGATAGCGCCGAAAGAAGAGGGATCGCCATAGATGGTGATGCTGTTCTCCTCCTCGTCCTCATCAAACTCATCCTCCACACCATAGTCGATCAGGTCGAGAATCATCTCGTCCATATCCAGGCCGTCCTTCTTCTTGAAGGTGAACACTGCCTTGTGGTCGAACAGGAACGAGAGTGAGCCCTGTGTACCCAGGTTACCGTTAAACTTGTTGAAGACAGAACGCACGTCACCTACCGTACGGGTGGTGTTGTCTGTCAGTGTCTCACCTCCTTGTAGTCGCTTTGGTCCTTACCCATTGCGTTCTTGATGGCACGCTCGATGTTATCCTTCGGCATGTTCTCGCGCTTGGCGTTGGCAATACAAGCACGCAGTGCGGGGTTATTCTCCGGCTCTGGACCGCCAGCCTTCACGGCAATGGCAATCTGCTTACCGATCTTTGTAAATGTCTTGGCCATGTGGCCCCATCGCTTCAGCTTCGTAGCCTTACGATATTCAAATGCTCTTCCCATAGATTAATTTTACTATTTGATTTTTTTACCTTTTTACTTTTAGCGAAGCTCAGCGTTGAGCTGTTTTTTGATGTTGGCGATGAGCTTCTGCATGATGGCGTCGATCTGCTTGTCACCCATCGTCTTCTCCTCATCCTGTAGGATGAAGTTCACGGCATATGACTTCTTGCCTGCAGGCAGCTTGTCACCCTCATAGACATCGAAGAGCTCCACCTTCTTCAGGAACTTCTTCTCGGTCTGACGGGCAATCTGCTCAATCTGGGCAAACTCCACACTGTTGTCAACCAGCAGGGCGAGGTCGCGGCTCACGGCGGGGAACTTGGAGATCTCTGTATAGAGCACCTCGTTCTTCTTGATCACCTTCATCAGCGCCGTCCAGTTCAGCTCTGCATAATAGACAGGATTGTCGAGACCGAACTGCTTCTGCAGCTTCTTCGTGATGATACCCATCTCTACGAGTTTCTTTCCACCACGGTTCTCGATGGTGAGACCATTTGAGAAGATGACGTTCTCTGACTTCTTACGAACCGTCATGCCCGGCTTCACACCGATACGGCGGAGGATGTTCTCCACATAGGCACTCAGCTCATAGAAGGTCGAGTCCTCGTTGGCGTGTGCCCAAGAGCCTTCGACGCGCTTACCCGTTACCCAAAGCGCAGCATGATACTGCTCCTTGTAGGCCTGCATCGGATCGTCATCATTTTTCTTCTCAGGATCGAAAGTATAGACATTTCCGAACTCGAAGAAACGCAGGTTCTGGCGCTTGCGGTTCACATTGTGCTGGATGCTCTCAAGACCACCGAACAGCAGCGTCTGACGCATCACGTTCAGATCGCTGGAGAGCGGGTTCATGATACGTACCAGCGTGGGATCAGCGTTCTGCCCATCCTCATAATAGGCAGCCTTCGTCAGCGAGTTGTTCAGAATCTCATTGAAGCCCTCTCCCACCAGCTGCTCACTGACCAGATTAGCCAGCTTGTGCTTGCGGTCCTCGTCACCCTTGATCACGAGTGAGCTCTTCAACTGAGTCGGAATCTCCACATTATTATATCCGTAGATACGAAGGATATCCTCTACCACATCACAGGGGCGCTGTACATCCACACGATAAGCAGGAATCTCCAGCGTCAGGCCCTGCTCATTCTCATACTTGACTTCCATGTCAAGAGCACGACAGATGAACTTGATGACACCAGAGGAGAGCTCCTTACCGATCAGACGGTTGACATAATCAAAACTGAGATCGACGACGGCGTTCCTGATGGGTTTGGGATAGATATCGGCGATATCCATCGACACCTTACCACCAGCCAGTTCCTGACAGAGAATAGCAGCCTGCTGCAGCGCGTAAATCGTGCCATTGGGATCGATACCACGCTCGAAACGGAAGCTGGCATCCGTGCTCAGTCCATGACGACGGGCACTCTTACGGATCCATGTGGGATGGAAATAGGCACTCTCGAGTACCACGTTTTTCGTGGTCTCATAGGTACCACTACCCTTTCCGCCAAACACACCGGCAATACACATAGGATCCTCGGCATTGCAGATAGCCAGGTCGTGATCTGAGAGTTTATGCTCCACACCGTCGAGCGTCTGGAACGGTGTGCCATCAGGCATTGTCTTCACCACGATCTTATGACCCTTTACCATGTCTGCATCAAAGCAATGCAGAGGCTGACCATAGGCCATCATAATATAATTGGTGATATCCACGATATTATTAATCGGACGAAGACCAATTGTTGTCAACTTATTCTTCAGCCAATCAGGTGACTCTTTTACCTCACAGTCAGTGATGCTGACACAGGCATAGCGCTTGCAGGCCTCATCGTTCTCAATTACCACCTCAATAGGCAGATCGTGGTTATCAACCTTGAACTTTGAACAGTCAGGACGATGCATCTTGGTCTCGATGCCATTGCTCATCAGCCAGGCATACAGGTCACGGGCTACACCCCAATGGCTCAGACCATCGGCACGGTTTGCCGTGATGTCAACCTCGATGAGCCAGTCGCTCTCCAGATGATAATACTCTGCAGCAGGTGTTCCGACAACTGCATCATCAGGCAGTACGATGATACCATCGTGGCTGGAACCGATGCCAATCTCATCCTCTGCACAGATCATACCGTTAGACTCAACACCACGGAGTTTGGACTTCTTGATGACAAACTCCTTGTCACCGTCGTAGAGCACACAACCCAGATCAGCCACAATCACTTTCTGACCTGCGGCTACGTTAGGCGCACCGCACACGATCTGTGAAGGCTCGCCCTTGCCTAAGTCAACTGTTGTCACATGCAGGTGATCACTGTTGGGATGAGGCTCACAGGTAAGTACCTTACCCACATAGAGACCTTTCAGACCACCCTTAATACTTTGTACTTCTTCCAATGCGTCAACCTCCAGACCTGTCGATGTCAGTGCGTCCATTTGTAGGAAATATTCATTATACCGATTTTTTAGTAATTACTAACTTGTGAAATTTCAGCGTGCAAAGGTACTAAAAAATCGGTATATACACAAATTTTTCTTGAGAAAACTACTCAATACAGTTCATTAAGAAATCTACAGCCCCATTTATGCCGAATTGACGGACGTCGAGAGAGATGTCATAGTTACGGGCATCTGTCCAGTCCTTTCCCGTGAAAGTCTTAGTATAAAGCTCTCGACTATAATCATTATCAACCACCATGGCAGCCGCATCATTCAAGGCAAGACCATACTTCGCAGCGATTCTTCGTTTACGACAGTCTTCCGAAGAATGGATAAATATTTTCAAGGCATTGGGATGATCTTCAAAGATATGGAAACCACAACGACCTACCAGCACACACGACTCCTGTTCTGCTATCTTCCGGATAGCGATGGCCTGGGCCTCAAACAGCGCACGCGAGGTTTCATCATGCTCCTGACCGTCATACTCTGCCTTATTCATATAGGTACGATAGAAGTTGGTGAAATCATCGCGCCACAAGGGATTGCGGGCGGCGATGCGCTCCATGGCATCCTCTACGACAGGAATGCGCTTGGCCACTTCATTCAGGATTTGCTTATCGAGCAGTTTGACATTGAGGCGACGTGCCAACTCAGCTCCAATCTCATGTCCGCCCGTACCAAACTGGCGGCTGATGGTTATCACGAATTGTTCTTCTCTATTCATAGTGCTCCCTTTCTATTAGTTAAACATTGATGCCACAAAGATACGAAAAAGATTTGGAAGTTCCAAATTTTTTGCTACTTTTTTTTGCAACGGACTACAGGACTTTAGGACTTTTGGGATCTATTCATTTCGAATCAGTCCTGTTAGTCCTTTTGTCCGTTGCTAAAAATATAATTAGCAGCGGCTTCGGCGCACCGTTCGCCATCAACACCTGCCGAAACGATACCACCAGCATAACCAGCCCCTTCACCGCATGGGAACAATCCCTGAACACGTATATGTTGCAATGTTTCACGATCTCTGACAATTCTCACAGGACTACTAGTACGAGTCTCGACAGCAATCAGTTCGGCCTCATTTGTCAGGAAACCATGTGCCTGACGTCCAAACACCTTAAAGCCTTCCTGCAGACGCTTGGAGATCATCTTTGGCATCCAGAAATGCAAAGGACTGGATACCAATCCTGGCGCATAGGATGATTTGGGCAGATCATAACTGAGTTTACCATTCACGAAATCTGCCATCCGTTGGGCAGGTGCCGTCTGTTTCATGTTTCCCTGCTGCCAACACAACCGCTCCAGTTCCTCCTGGAACCTCATCATCGCCAGAGAGTCATCGCCCTCGATATCTTCCGGACGCACCTCTACCACCATACCTGAGTTACTCCAAGCCGTACCTCGGCTGGCAGGACTCATACCATTCACCACGATCTGTTCCTTATCCGTAGCCGCAGGAATCACAAAGCCGCCAGGACACATACAGAAAGAATAGACACCGCGTCCATCTACCTGAGTCACCATAGAATACTCTGCTGCAGGCAGATATTTTCCTCTACCTTGTTTTGAGTGGTATTGGATTTGATCAATCAGATGCGACGGATGCTCTAATCTTACACCGACAGCAATGCCTTTCGCCTCAATCTCAACCTTTGCCTCTGCCAGATATCTGTAAACATCTCTGGCAGAATGACCTGTGGCAAGAATCACAGGACCACGGTACTCCTTGTCAGCGATACAGCCCACAACTTTATCACCATCAAGAATCAATTGGGTCATCTTGGTCTGGAAGTGTACTTCACCACCACTATTAATAATAGTATGGCGCATCGCCTCAATCACCTTAGGCAACCTGTCTGTACCGATATGCGGGTGGGCATCAGCCAGGATAGCTGTTGAAGCACCATGTTGACAGAAGACATTCAAGATCTTATCCGTATTACCGCGTTTCTTACTACGGGTATAGAGTTTGCCGTCTGAATATGCACCAGCTCCACCCTCACCGAAACAGTAGTTGCTCTCGGCATCTACCTTCTGCGTCTTAGTGATATTAGCCAGATCTTTCTTGCGTTCATGCACATCCTTACCTCTTTCCAAGACGATAGGCCTTAACCCAAGTTCTATCAATCGTAAGGCTGCAAACAGACCACCGGGACCTGCGCCCACCACAATCACCTGAGGTTTTCCTTCCACATTCGGATAGTCTGTTCTGACATATGCATCATCATGAGGGAGTTCGTTCACATACACCCTCACCTTCAGATTCACATAGATCTGCCGTTGGCGGGCATCGATGCTTCGTTTCAGGATCCGCACACCCTGAATCGTCCGCACATCGAATCCGTATTCATCTGCCAGCCAACTTTTTAGTCTATCTTCTTGTGCTGCTACTTCAGGCACTACACGTATCTGATATTCATCTGTCATATCTCAATTTTTGGCAAAGGTACGAAGAAATTTTGAGAAAAACGATGGCTGAATAAAAAAAAAGCACTATCTTTGCACCGCCGTTGGAGAAATGAAAGTAATGAAATTCGGCGGAACGTCCGTAGGTTCCGTAAAAAGCATTCTTAGCTTGAAAAAAATTGTGGAGGCAGAGGCTCGGACGCAACCTGTCATTGTAGTAGTAAGCGCACTCGACGGCATCACTGACAAACTGATTGCCACGTCGCAGATGGCCAAACAGGGTGATGAGCACTATCGTGAGGAATTCGACGCGATGGTAAAGCGCCACCACCAGATGATAGACACTATCATCACTGACGACAAAAAGCGCGTAGATTTATTTAATAATGTAGATCAGCTCTTCGATCAGTTGAAGAGTATCTTCTATGGTGTTTACCTGATTCACGACTTGTCGAGGAAGACGGAAGACACCATCGTTTCTTATGGAGAGCGACTGAGTTCACACATCGTTGCCGCCATGGTAAAGAATGGTGTCCGTATGAATTCACGCGACTTTATCCGCACAGAGAAAAAACAGGGCAAACATGTGATTGATGCTGACCTGACCACCCAACTGGTGAAAGAGACGTTCAAGGAACTGAACAACAATCAGATTTATGTTGTTCCAGGTTTCGTGGCTCGCGACCGTGACACCCATGAGACGACCAATCTGGGTCGTGGTGGTTCTGACTACACTGCATCCATCATTGCTGCTGTACTCAATGCCGAGGTACTTGAGATTTGGACCGATGTGGATGGCTTCATGACAGCCGATCCTAAGGTGATCAAGAGTGCCTACACCATTAACGAACTCTCTTACGTAGAGGCGATGGAACTGTGTAACTTCGGTGCGAAGGTGATTTATCCGCCGACCATCTATCCCGTCTGCGTCAAGAATATACCTATCAAGGTGAAGAACACCTTCAACCCAGAACACCCAGGAACCCTGATTAAGGCTAAAATCGAGGACGACAACAAGCCCATCAAAGGTATCTCAAGCATCAAGGGAACTTCACTGATTACAGTGACAGGTCTTTCGATGGTAGGTGTAATCGGTGTGAACCGCCGTATCTTCACCACATTGGCCAACAAGGGTATCTCTGTCTTTATGGTATCTCAGGCCTCATCAGAGAATTCTACCTCTATCGGTGTACGTGATGAGGATGCCGCGGCTGCTGCAGAAGTACTGAATGCAGAGTTTGCCAAAGAGATTGAGACGGGTGCCATGTTCCCCATGCAGGTAGAGAGTGGTCTGGCTACCATTGCCATCGTGGGTGAGAACATGAAGCAGACACCAGGTATCGCTGGTAAACTGTTTGGTACACTCGGTCGCTCAGGTATCTCCGTGATTGCCTGTGCCCAGGGTGCCTCAGAGACAAATATCTCATTCGTTGTTGATGGCAAGTTCCTGCGTAAGTCACTTAACGTACTTCACGACTCGTTCTTCCTGTCAGAATACAAGGTGCTCAACCTCTTCATCTGCGGTATCGGTACAGTGGGCGGTATGCTGCTTGAACAGATTCGTACCCAGCAGCAGTTCCTCATGCAGTCACGCCGACTGAAGTTGAACGTGGTAGGCATCTCGGATGTGGACAACTTTGTACTCGATCGCGACGGTATCAACCTCGACGAATACGAGAAGATCCTGCGTGCTGGATTCCCAGCTGACACTGAGCACATGAAGGAGGAGATTGTAAAGATGAACATCTTCAACTCAGTATTCGTGGATTGTACCGCCAGTCGTCAGATTGCCCAACTCTATCAGACATTCTTAGAGCATAACATATCAGTGGTTGCTGCCAATAAGATTGCCGCTTCAAGCGACTATGACAGTTACCTAAAACTTCGTCAGACGGCTCGCGACCGCGGCGTCTGGTTCCGTTATGAGACCAACGTAGGTGCTGGTCTGCCGATTATCGGCACCATCAACGACTTGTGCAACTCTGGTGATAAGATCCTGAAGATCGAAGCCATCCTCTCTGGTACATTGAACTTCATCTTCAATGAGATTGCTGCCGATGTGCCCTTCTCAGAGACGGTTCGTCGTGCTAAGGAACAGCGTTACTCAGAGCCTGACCCACGTATTGACCTCAGCGGTACGGATGTGATCCGTAAACTGGTCATCCTGACACGTGAGGCAGGTTATAAGGTAGAACAGGACGATGTCGAGAAGCATCTCTTTGTGCCCGACAGTTATTTCGAGGGCAGCATCGATGACTTCTGGAAGAAACTGCCAGATCTGGATGCAGACTTCGAGGCCCGTCGTAAAGTTCTCGAGGCAGAGAATAAGCGTTGGCGCTTCGTGGCTACGATGGAAGCCGACGAGCAGAATCCATCATCTTTCAAGACCAGCGTAGCACTGAAGGAAGTACCCTACGGACATCCTTTCTACGGATTGGAAGGCTCCAACAACATTGTGCTGCTGACCACAGAGCGCTATAAGGAGTACCCGATGCTGATTCAGGGCTATGGTGCCGGTGCAGCCGTCACCGCAGCCGGTGTCTTCGCAAACATCATGTCAATCGCTAACATTTAACTTATGAAGCATATCATCATTCTTGGTGATGGCATGGCAGATCTTCCCGTCGAGCGACTCGGTGGGAAGACCTTGTTGCAATATGCCCATAAGCCCATGATGGACCAGTTGGCTCGTGAAGGACGCTGCGGCAGACTGATCACGGTGCCAGAGGGATTCCCCCCAGGATCGGAAGTAGCCAATACCGCTATTCTGGGTTATGATCTGAATAAGGTTTATGAAGGACGCGGTCCCCTTGAGGCTGCCAGCATCGGCTATGAGATGGCAGATGACGACTTCGCCATCCGCTGTAATATCATCACACTGGCTGATGGTAAGATTATCACACATAATGGCGGTAATCTGGAAACCGATGATGCCGATGTCCTGATCAAATATCTGAATGAGCAACTGGCTCAGCCCATCAATGAGCGGGAAGGTTGCGAACGCGTGAAGTTCATCACTGGCATCCAGTATCGCCATCTGCTGGTGATCAAAGGTGGTTCCAAGCATATCGTATGTGCCCCACCACATGACCATCCCAACGAACCCTGGCGCGAATTGTTAGTAAAACCTGAAGAGAATGCACCCGTAGAGGCAGGAAGACTCAGTGCACAAGCTACAGCCAACTTGCTGAACGAGATGATCCTGAAATCACAGGAGTTACTCTCCCAACATCCCTTCAATATCGCAAGAGCCGAGCGTGGAGAACGCCAAGCCAACAGCATCTGGCCTTGGAGCGGTGGCTATCGTCCTTCGATGGAAACCCTGCAACAGCAGTATCCTGAGATCAAATCTGGCACCGTCATCTCTGCCGTTGATCTGATCCGTGGCATAGGTCACTATGCAGGACTGAAGATTGTGGAGGTGGAAGGTGCGACAGGTCTCGCCGATACCAACTACGAAGGGAAGGCACAGGCAGCTATCGAGGCGTTAGAGAAAGACGACTTCGTGTTTGTACACGTGGAAGCCAGCGACGAGGCAGGACACGATGGAGACTTGGAACTTAAACTAAAGACCATCGAGTATCTGGACCAGCGACTCATTGCCCCTATATATAATAAGGTGATGAGTTGGGACGAGCCCGTATGTATCGCCGTGTTGCCTGATCACCTGACACCAGTGGAGCAGCGCATTCACGTGGGACAACCCGTTCCCTTCCTCATCTGGTATCAAGGCATTGAGGCAGATAATGTCGAGCAATACGACGAAGTAAGTTGTGTATCAGGCTCTTATGGACTTCTCAAACTTAATGAGTTCATGCAAGCCCTGATGGCCATCTCTTAATTCTAAATTCTAAAATCCCCATTCATATGAAATACTACAGTACCAACGGCAAAGCGCCGATAGCCGACCTGCACAAGGCAGTGGTAAAAGGACTGGCAGAGGATCGTGGACTCTACATGCCAGAGCGTATCAACAAACTGCCTCAGGCATTCTTCGACAACATCGAGAAGATGAGTTTTCAGGAGATTGCCTACACCGTAGCCAGCGCATTCTTTGGTGAGGATGTGGATCCTGATGCCCTTCACGATATCGTCTATGATACCCTGTCATTCGACTGTCCTGTGGTTCAGGTGAAAGACAGCATCTACACCCTCGAACTCTTTCACGGTCCTACCCTCGCCTTCAAGGATGTGGGTGCCCGTTTCATGGCCCGATTGCTGCAATACTTTATCCGTCAGGAGCAGGGTAATCAGCAGGTCAACGTATTGGTAGCCACTTCGGGTGATACTGGTTCGGCTGTAGCCAACGGTTTCCTTGGTGTTGATGGCATCCACGTGTATGTGCTCTATCCCAAAGGAAAGGTGTCGCCCATTCAGGAGTGTCAGTTCACTACCCTGGGAAAGAATATCACAGCCATCGAGGTGGATGGTGTATTCGACGATTGTCAAGCACTGGTGAAGAGTGCTTTCATGGATGCAGAACTCAATCAGCACATGAAACTCACCTCAGCCAATAGCATCAATGTGGCCCGATTCCTGCCGCAGGCATTCTACTATTTCAATGCCTATGCCCGCATGAAAGAACAGGGCAAGGCTAATAATCTCGTGATGTGTGTTCCTTCAGGTAACTTCGGTAATATCTGTGCTGCACTGTTCGGACATCAGATGGGACTCCCTATCAAGCGTTTTATCGCTGCCAACAATGCCAACGATATCTTCTACAAATACCTGCAGACGGGTAAATACGAACCTAAGCCCTCAAAGCAGACCCTTGCAAATGCAATGGATGTAGGTGATCCCTCAAACTTCGCCCGTATCTATGATCTCTATGGAAAGAGTCATGAACGCATCACCTCACTCATCAGTGGTGCTACCTATACGGATGATCAGATTCGTCAGACCATGCGTGCATGTTACGAGGACACAAAGTATATCCTTGATCCCCATGGTGCATGTGGCTATCAGGCATTGACTGATGGACTGCAGCCCGGCGAGGTAGGCGTATTCTGCGAAACAGCCCACCCTGCGAAGTTCAAGGAGAAAGTCGATGAGATCCTGAGTATTGACGTGGAGATTCCTGAGCGTCTGGCCAACTTCATGAAGGGACAGAAGCAAAGTGTACCCATGACGAAAGATTTCGCCGATTTCAAACAATACCTGATGAAACAATAGTTCTTATTCACTATACGCCTTCTCGCCGATAGTCTCCTGAGAGCCTATGGTCATCTGGCGAAGATCGTAATAAGAACCATTATAGATATTGAAATCAACATTGCCTTTAATTCCTGGCAGCCGCCCCACATCGGTGTGCTGCCAGAATTTCCATTTACCCTTATATTCGAGGGAATCCACATAATAGTGTGCGATCCAATAGGGATACTCGTCGAAGATGGA
>ONNY01000078.1 GCA_900319305.1 uncultured Prevotella sp. | reverse complement strand
TTTTGTGGATGCACCAGTGCTGCATCCGCTGATCAGCATCATTCATTACGACGAGCTAGCACCCTTCCGTCATAGCCTGAACAACTATGGCGTGTATGGACTGTTTATTCAGAGACAGTTTCCCCACAATCTCTCTTATGGCATGCGTAAACTGCAGGTGAGCGATGGCTCCATCATTGCTGTAGAACCTGGACAGATAGGTGGCTTGGAAGACAATGGTGAGCGTATTTCGTTGTGCGGTTGGGTGCTGCTATGGTCGCCCGAACTGTTGCATGGCAGCGAACTGGAGAGTCAGATCGACCGCTATCAGTTCTTCTCGTATTTCTTCGACGGTTCGCTGCGCATGGAGCCCGACGAATGGCTCTGCATCACGCAGTTGCTTACCCAGATGCGACAAGAGCTGCAGACGCACGAGGATTTACCTTCACTCCGAAGCGTGTTGCTGGCTTATCTGCGACTGATTTTGGAATACTGCAACCGCATCTATCAGCGTCAGATCTCCGAAGAGGATAGGGGAGAGGCTGACCTGCTGAAGCGTTTTCACAACTTGCTCCGAACTTATTTCCGTGAGAACCGCCAGCTGATGAACGGCTTGCCCACTGTCGCCTGGTGTGCCTCAGAGCTGGCCTATTCGCCACGTTACTTTGGCGACATCGTCCATAAGGCAACGGGCGGTACGGCCATCGGCTACATCCACAACTATATTATCAATCAGGCTAAAAGTCTGCTGATGCAAGGTCACAACGTCAGCGAGACATCCCGCTTGCTCGGTTTCGACTTCCCTCACCATTTCACACGTCTCTTCAAACGCATTACAGGGCTCACTCCCAGCGAGTTCGTGGGGAGGTAATATCCCAGCAGGCCCAACGACTTTTTTATAATAGCAAAAGGGCTCGCTGTCTCAGCGAACCCTGTATGCTAATTCACAAACTTAAAAGCAATATTCAAATGAAAAAGATAACTAACTATAAACCCTAACTAATTGTATGAAACTTAAAACTGATGCAAAGATAAGGAGATTTTTGTTCCTTTCCAAGAAAATTGCTTGATTCTTGTCGGAGTTGTTGCGACAGTGGGATTGATATGCGACAGAACAGGAGATGAGGGGTTGAAAGTGTCGTATCAAAGGTGTGCTCAACTTAATGTCATTAAGATGTCATTAAGTAGCGACAAAATAGAAGTCTAAACCATTGATAGTAAGCGAAATAACTCTTTGATGATGTCGAATGTCATTAAGTTTGAGATTTCTCAAAAAAAATTTTGAAATGGCGTGCAAAATCTCCGCAAAAAGTAGCCTTTCGCATGCCATTTCATTACTTTTCGCCCTTCATTTCATAACTTTTCACCAATCCAAAAGTAACTAATTGCCCTGCGATTCGTTACTTTTTTACTTATTTCCCTTGTTCGATGGTGAAATTGGTGTATTTTGAGAACTCTGATTTGGGTATTAAGAAGTGAATGTGTGGACGGCCCGACGCATGGAGGATGCCAAGGAGAACGAGGCACGGAAGGCCTCGATTACTTCGCGATGATGCGTGGCTGGGGTATGTGCCGTCAGGCTTGAAGCTGTGGGGCAAACGCCTTTAAGGCTTTGCGGATCGTTTCGACAGCATCGCTGATGGTGCCGTTGATCCGACCGCCTGCGGCATTCAGATGTCCGCCGCCGTTGAAGAACTGCTCTGCCACCTGATTGGCGGGGAAGTCGTCAACCGACCTGAGACTGACCCAGATGAGGTTTTCCTTATCAGTGTCCTCACGCAGGGAGATCGAGAGCTTCAGTCCCTTGATCTGCTGCGGGATGTTCACCAGTCCCTCGGCATCGCCCTTGATGAAATGGAAGCGCTTCTGCTCTTCACGGGTGAGCGCGTAGTAGGCGGCATGATACTCTGGCAGATAGACCAGCTTCTCGTACATCACATAGCCCATCAGGCGGATGCGGTTCTCACTGTAGTTATGATAGACATTGCGGTAGATCTTATCCTTGTCGATGTGCTTCGTGAGCAGCTCGCTGATGATGGCGAAGATCACCGGACGGCTGGAGTTGTAGGTGAACCCGCCCGTATCGGTCATCATGCCACAATAGATGGGGGCGGCAAACTGCTTGCCCATCTGCGGGAACCCGCCTAACTGCCACACCAGACGGAACACCAGTTCGCAGGTGCTGCTCGCCTCGGGCTCGGAGAAGCTGAGCACTGTGGGTACGTCGGGGGAGAGATGATGGTCGATGAGCACCCGCTGGGCCGGGGTGCTGAGCAGGGCTGGCTCCATGTCCTCCACACGACTGGCGGTGTTGTAGTCGAGACAGAACACGAGGTCTGCTATCTTGAAAAGCATGTCGGCCTTTTCACGATGCTTGTCGTAACGCACGATCTTCTCGCTGTTGGGCATCCACTTTAGGAAGTCGGGATACTGGTCGGGCACTATCACCACGGCATCCTTGTCGAGGGAGCGCAGGTATTCCGCCCATCCTAAGCAGGCGCCGATGGCATCGCCGTCAGGGCTCTTATGACAGGTGATCAGGATGGTTCCTGCATCTGAAATCAGCTGGCTCAAACGGGCCAGCTGATCTTCGTTGATGAGATTGATATCCATTTAAAACAGTTTGTTCGGATAAACACCTTCATCTACCAGCTGCTTGATGCGCGCCACTGTGGTGTCGCGATCGGCAGCATAGGTCACGCCAAACCACTTGGAGGTGGTGTCGAGCACCTCGACGGTGGCTGTGCCTTCGGTGATGAGCTTATTGACCATCAGGGGAATGAAGAACTCGGCCTTCAGGTTCTCCAGGTTCTTCGGGTCGCTGAGGAAGTTCTTGAACTCTGCCTCGGAGTACTCGAAGTAGTCGGGGGTGAAGCCCCACATGTTCATGGAGACTGGGGTGTTGTCGGCGACCTCGACCCACTGGCCGTTCTCATCCTTGTAGCGGATGGGCTCTGTGGCTGCTCCGGCATTCGAGCCGTCGGCTGCACAGCGTACGATCTCCGTGCGCTCCACGACGGTGGTGAGATGACCCTGTTCATTCTTTGAGCAGATGCCACGAGCTACCGTACCATTCTCAGAGAGGGTGTTACCTACGCGGAAGCCTACCATCGCATATTGGTTCTTGGCACCCTCGGGGAGGTCGGCCAGGAACTTGCCGATCACCATGAAGGCGTCGCGGTTGTAGAAGTCGTCGCAGTTGATGACACAGAAGGGCTCCTTGATGATGTCCTTACCCATGAGCACGGCATGGTTGGTGCCCCAGGGCTTCTGACGGCCCTCTGGTACTGAGAAACCCTCTGGCAGGGCGTCGAGTGCCTGGAAGCAGAGCTCGCACTTCACCTTGCCCTCGTACTTAGAGAGGATCTGTGTGCGGAACTGCTCCTCGAAATCCTTGCGGATCACCCATACGATCTTGCCGAATCCGGCCTGGATGGCATCGTAGATACTATAATCCATGATGGTCTCACCATTGGGTCCCAGCCCATCGAGCTGTTTCAGACCGCCATAGCGGCTGCCCATACCTGCTGCAAGCAGAAAAAGAGTTGGTTTCATATTGCTTTATCAATTAGTTTGTTAATTTGCCTGCAAAATTACTATTTTTTTTCAGATAATAAGAACATAAGAACAATTTTTTTTCAGAACGGATAGCCGACGGCAAAGTGGAGGGCCTGGAGATCCTTGAAGCTGTGCGCATTGAAGAAATACCTGTTGATGCCATTCTCACAGGGGATATGGACGGCAAAGCCCCAGTCGAGACGGATTACCAGGAAGCCGAGGTCGTAACGCAGGCCGATGCCCGTGCCGATTGAGATATCCTTCAGGAAGCGCGAGGGCTTGAACTCCATGGTGTCAACCCAGTCGAGTAATATCCGGACTTCCTCAGGGGACATCCCGGATTTGTACATATCGTCAATATCCTGCTGGGTGTACAAGGATCTCATGCGCCAGATGTTTCCCGCATCGAGGAAAACGGCTCCTTTCAGGTTGCCGAATAGCGGAGCACGATACTCCAGATTGGCCACAAGCTTCATGTCGCCATTGCGCATCAGATAGAACAGCTGCTTGAAGTAACGGTCGTTCAGACCAAGGTCGGAGAAGGCTCCTGGTCCGATGTCGCGTACAGTGAAGGCTCGGATGCTGTTGGCTCCGCCCACGTAGAATTCCTCACTGAACGGGGCTTCACGACTGTTTCCGTACGACCAGACGACGCCTGCATTGACATGTCCCACGAGGCGGGCCTCTTCTCCCATCGCCCATGTCTTTGTGAAGTCTGTCTCTAATTTCAGGAACTGGGCATAGGGGTTGTTGAAGAGCCGCTTGCCTTCGGCATTGAAGTCCTTGCCGAACACCGCTCCTCCCAAGGAGATGAGGTTGGCTGATTCCTGGATGGTGGTCTCCCAGCGGATGGGGTTGCGCAGGGTGGAGGGACTGGTGTAGATGTAGGTATAGCGCATCTTGGGAATGAAGTAGTCGCCCATCGTACGTTCCAGATAGGGGTTCTCCTTCATGACTGCGTTGAACTTGTCTGTGATGGAGTTCTTGAACTGATACTGTACTGTCAGTGGTGACAGCTCATGACGCCTGGTCTCTGTCTTCTGCCAGCTATAGGTCCATTCGCCTGATACGACAGTCATCCTGTAGTAATCCGGTCGGCTGATGATATCCGCAGAGACCTTTGCAAGGGTGGTCGGGGTGGTGTAGAATCGCCTGCGGCGGATGAGACGCCCGTTCTTGTCGCGCCGGATGCGGGTGGGGTTGTAGAAGGGGATGAGCAGTCGCGGGAACTTGAGTGACACATCGGCACCAATCTGGTAGTTGCTCTCGCGGGAGTTGTCGCCTATCGAGAAGTCATAAGAGCCGTGCAGGTTGACATCAAGCTCCTCGGCAGCACGGAAGGTGTTGCGCTTGGTGAGACCCACCTTCAGCAGCGGTCCATAGCGCCCGTTGGTGCGTCCGATGACATTGCCTTCTATGTAGAAGTCGTAAGGCTTGTCGAAGGTACAGGTCAGGCGGAGGTCGAGGGTATCGGTGTCTGGTCGTGGCGTGAAACGGAAGTCGGTATTGCTGAACACGCCGTTGGAGTTGATCAGTGAAGCCGACTCCTGCAGTTTGTCATAGCTGTATTCCTGACGGGGGCGGAGACGCATGTCCTTCAGGATGACACTGGGACGGATCGGTGATTTCTTTCCGCTGAAGTGTATGGTCAGATGACGGCGCTTGATGGAATCGGTTAGTTGGTCGGCGAATGACTTACGGAACAGGATGTCGATGTTGCCGATATACCATTTGCGAAGGGCTTCGGACGGCACATCCTGTGCCAGCTGGAATCTGAGGTTGACCTTATTGCTGACGGCAAAGGTGTCGGCAAGATATGAGGCGTAGTTGGTGTTGTAATAGTAATAGCCGTTGTTGCGGAAGAGCAGGCTCACCCGGTTGCGCTCCGCATTAAGTGCGTTAAGGCTGAAGGGGTCGTTGCTGTGGATGGTCCTCTCGTCGCTTGCCGAGTCGATCAGCGCCTGCATCTCCCCGGGGAAGTTGACATACTGCAGCGTGTCGATGGTGTAGAGGGAGTCGAGGGTGACGGTATAGCCGATCTTACTCTTCTTCGGATTCTTCTGCGTGAAGGTCTCGAAGGTGACGTCGCCGCGGAAATAGCCGTTATTCCTCAGTACCGAACGGGCGACGGAGGCGCGCAGGGTGGGGTTCACCTTACTCATCAGGACGGGGGGCGTTCCGAAACTCTTGGTCATCCATTTGGCAAACTTCGAGTCCTTGCCGGCATACTTGTTATAGACCCACAGATGCCAGGACCAGGGTACCGTGATATGGCTGCTGCCGAAGATGGAGCCGTTAGGCTTCGTGGCGAGTGCAGCCTCCACCTCTTCCTTGGTGGTGCCGATATGCTCCTCGTAAGGACTGTTCTTCAAGGTGTCTGTCCATACGGTACGTTTCAGTCCTGTGAAGAGCTGATCGTCATCAGGGATGCCCTTCGTCATTGAACAGCCCACTATTAATATAAAGGTGAAAAGGTAAAGGGGTAAAAGCCTGTATGCCCTTGCCTTTGTGACTATGTGATGATATAATTGTTTCTTCATTTTCTGATGCTGTCTGTCTTGATACTGTCGCGCTGCAGGGCGGCTGGCGGCATGCCCACCGGCCTTCTCAGAGGCTGCACCTCCTTCTTCCAAGGATGGAAGATATCCCAGAAGTTATCCAGCTTGCGGCGCCAGATAAAACCGCCTCCGTATTCGCTGGTATAGCCGTCGAGCCAGTCGTAAACGTTCTGGGTATAGAAGAGCTTAACATACTTTGTGGCATCCTGATTCAGACGGTACTCCATCTGCACATTGTCGAAGAACGACTGCTTCTGGCCTGGGATATTCGAGCTGCCTGAGGATACCTTTCCGCCAATCTGCACTTTCAGACGGTTGTCGAAGAAGCGCTTGGAGAACTTGAACGAATAGTCTGTATGCATGTTTCCCGTCGCATCGGTAGAGTTATCGACTCCCACACTGAGGTCGAGGGTCTTCAGGGCGTTGCCTGCGATGCTGTTGATCTCGCTTTGCAGGAACGAGCTGAGGGCGGAGTTCATGGAGAAGCTGCCTGTATTGCCGTCGGCGAGATACATGCCTGTGGTCAGCATCGCCACCGCAAGCTTGCTCCGCTCCTCTACCGACATGGTGGTCAGCTGACCGTTGATGATATTGTCTTCCGGTGCCTCAATGGTGAAGACCACGCCCATGTCCTTCAAGGTCTTCGAGATAGCCACGCCACAGTTGAAGAGCACGCTTCGGCTTGGGCCATCGTCACCGCTGACAGTGGCCTTCACCTGTTCGGTAGCCGTGATGTTCAGCTTTGGATTATAGGGATCGCCCGTGAACTCTACGTAGCTGCCTTCCTTCACGAAGAAGGTCTTCAGGGGGATGACTGGCAGTGAATACTTCATTTCACCGCTTGTCAGGGTGTATCGGCCTTTCAGGTCGATGCCTTCCGTGTTGTATTTCATGCGGAGATCACCACCGCCCATCAGATCCACATAGTTTGACTGGTTGGCGTTCAGATAGCAGACGATGCGTGCGCCTTGTGAGATGTTCACAGTCAGGTCGGCTTCGAAGCCTGTCGGCGTGGG
>ONNY01000105.1 GCA_900319305.1 uncultured Prevotella sp. | reverse complement strand
TTGCAATAGAACAACTGATCCTCGCTGATCTTACTCGTTGTGGCCTCATGCTCGAATATGGCTGTATCATTGTGTACATCCATATAAGGGAAGGTATGGGCACCACAATCGGAACCCAGCAACAGCGAGTCGCACGACGAATAGTTACGGGCATTATCAGCATTCGAGGTGGCACGCACCAATCCGCGATATGAGTTCTGTGAGTGACCGGCCGAGATACCCTTTGAGATGATTGTACTCTTGGTGTTCTTACCGATATGGATCATCTTCGTACCCGTATCCGCCTCCTGATAATTGTTAGTGACAGCCACACTGTAGAACTCAGCCTGTGAGTTGTCGCCACGCAGAATACAAGAGGGGTATTTCCAAGTAATGGCAGAGCCAGTCTCAACCTGAGTCCAAGAGAGCTTTGAGTCAACACCGCGCAGATCGCCACGCTTCGTCACGAGATTCAGCACACCGCCCTTGCCCTGTTCATCGCCAGGATACCAGTTCTGAACGGTAGAGTATTTCACCTCCGCACGATCCTTCACGATAATCTCAACGATGGCCGCATGCAGTTGGTTCTCGTCGCGCATCGGAGCCGTACAGCCCTCGAGATAAGATACGTATGCATCATCGTCGGCGATGATCAAGGTACGCTCAAACTGACCTGTATTTCTGGCATTGATGCGGAAATACGAACTCAACTCCATCGGACAGCGCACACCCTTGGGGATATACACGAACGAGCCATCCGAGAAGACCGCAGAGTTCAAGGCTGCGAAATAGTTGTCACGATAAGGCACCACAGAACCCAGATACCCACGCACCAGATCAGGATGCTCCTTGATAGCCTCGCCAATCGAGCAAAAGATAACACCTTTTTCACGGAGTTTCTCCTTAAAAGTGGTTTTCACCGAGACAGAGTCCATGATGGCATCGACAGCCGTATTACCACTCAAGGCCAGACGCTCCTCCAAGGGGATACCCAACTTATCAAACGTCTTCTCAAGTTCTGGATCGATCTTGCCATCACCCTTGGGTTTGCTGGCCATCGGATCAGCATAATACGAGATAGCCTTAGCAGAGATGAGCCGAACGATATCCTCGTTCAGCCCGACTGGTATAATCTCTGTATGAACGTCCGTGGTGAAGCCGAACTCGTATTTCTGTTCGGCCACCTGACGGACGTATTGATTCTTTTCTTCCATTAAAGTTTCTGTTCAACCTCGATCTCTGTGAAGGTCTCGATGATATCACCCACCTGGATGTCGTTGAAGTTAACCAGTGAGATACCGCACTCCAGACCTGTTGCCACTTCCTTGGCATCGTCCTTGTAACGCTTCAGGGCGTCGATAGGAGCCGTATGGATCACGATACCATCGCGGATGACACGGGCCTTGTCCTTGTTGTGCACCTTACCGTCAGTCACCAGACCACCGGCCACAGTACCCACCTTGGAGATCTTGAATACCTGCTTCACCTCGATCTCACCAGAGATCACCTCCTTCTTCACCTTGTCGAGCATACCCTGCATGGTCTGCTTCACATCGTCGATAGCATCGTAGATGATAGAATAGGTATTGATCTCCACACCCTCACGCTCAGCAGCACGACGGGCATCGGCAGAAGGACGCACCTGGAAACCGATGATGATAGCCTCAGAAGCAGAAGCCAGCATCACATCGTTCTCAGAGATCTGACCCACAGCCTTCGAGATCACATTCACCTGAACCTTCTCGGTAGAGAGTTTGATGAACGAATCAGAGAGTGCCTCGATAGATCCGTCGGTATCACCCTTCACGATGATGTTCAACTCATGGAACTCACCCAGAGCGATACGATGTGACAATTCGTCGAGACCCAGTTTCGTGGTGGTACGCAGACTCTGCTCACGCTGCAACTGGATACGCTTGTTGGCGATCTCACGGGCCTCCTGCTCACTCTCCATCACATGGAAAGAGTCACCAGCAGTAGGTGCACCGTTCAGACCTAAGATGATGGCGGGCTCAGCAGGACCAGCCTTCTCGATGCGCTGGTTACGCTCATTGAACATCGCCTTGACCTTACCCCAGGCAGTACCTGCAATCACGACGTCGCCTACCTTCAGTGTACCATTTGATACAAGGACAGTAGAGACATAGCCACGACCCTTGTCGAGTGACGACTCGATGATAGAACCTGTGGCCTTACGGTTGGGATTAGCCTTCAGATCGAGCATCTCAGCCTCGAGCAGCACCTTCTCCAACAGCTCATAGACGCCAATGCCTTTCTTGGCACTGATTTCCTGACACTGGTACTTACCACCCCACTCCTCTACGAGCAGGTTCATGTTGGCCAGGTCCTCACGAATCTTATCTGGGTTGGCACCCGGCTTATCAATCTTGTTGATGGCGAACACCATCGGCACATTAGCAGCCTGGGCATGGGCGATAGCCTCCTTGGTGGTAGGCATCACAGAGTCGTCGGCAGCCACGATGATGATAGCAATATCCGTTACCTGAGCACCACGGGCACGCATAGCGGTGAACGCCTCGTGACCTGGTGTATCTAGGAAAGTAATGCTGTGACCATCCTTCAGTTTCACATTATAAGCACCGATGTGCTGGGTGATACCACCAGCCTCACCTGCAATCACATTGGTATTGCGGATATGGTCGAGCAGAGAGGTCTTACCATGATCGACATGACCCATCACCGTGACGATAGGCGCACGACTGATCAGATCGTTCTCGTCATCCACCTCCTCGGTAATGGCGTTCTGCACTTCAGCACTGACATACTCGGTGGTGAAACCAAACTCCTCTGCCACGATATTGATGGTCTCAGCATCCAGACGCTGGTTGATAGACACCATGATACCGATACTCATACAGGTACCGATAACCTGATTGACACCGACGTTCATCATCGTAGCCAATTCAGAGACGGTCACGAACTCCGTCAACTTCAGTACCTTGCTCTCTGCTGCCTCGGCTGCCATCTCCTCCTGCATGCGCTCTGCTACGGCATCACGCTTCTCACGACGATACTTGGCACCCTTTTTATTCTGGTTCTTCGAAGTAAGACGGGCCAGCGTCTCCTTCACCTGACGGGCTACAGCCTCATCATCCACCTCCAACGGCTTCACAGGACGGTTCTTCTTGTTCTTCTTACCACCCTGCTGGTTAGCACCGCTGTCCTGGAAGTTCTGGTTGCCTCCCTTGTTCTTATTCTTCTTGTTCTTATTGTTGTCCTGACTGGCAGCAGCCTCGATATCCACACGCTCCTTACCACCACGGATACGCTCGCGTTTCTTCTTCTCACTATTGCCGTTCATGCCGTTATGCTGCTGAGCCTGCTTCTCCTCACGCTCACGCTTGCGCTCCTCCTTAGACTTCTTCTTCGGACGAGTGCTCTGGTTCAGCGAGTCGAGGTCGATCTTACCCAGCACATTCACCTTCGGAGCCATCTTCTCCTCGCTCTTCAACGTGAAGATACTCTTATCCTCCTCTGGCGCAACAGACGCCTCAATCTCAGGCTTTGCCTCTGCTTCAGGAGCAGACTCCACCTCGGGTTCGGGTTCTGGTTCCGGCTCGGGCTCAGAGATTGGCTCGGGCTTCGGCTCTGGTTTGGGTTCAGGCTTCACCTCAAGGGGCTCGGGCTTAGACTCCTCAACAGGTTTCACCTCTACCTTGGGTTCTTCCTTCTCCTTGGCAGCAGGCTTACCGATATTGTCCAGATCAATCTTTCCCAGTGGGGTAAATGTCTGTCGCGGCTCTTCCTTCACCACTTCTGCAACTGTCTCAGGCTTGGCCTTGGGCTTCTCTTTTTCCTTCTCTTTCTTCTTCGGGAAGATCATTCCCGCCTGGGTCTTCACATCCTTGTCGCCTTTGAACTCCTTGACCAACGCATCGTATTGCTCATCACTGATCTTGGTATTCACATTGGCGTCATCCTTGATGTCACCCAGACTCTTCTTGTTCTTCAGATAGTCGATGGCTGTCTGAAGACCAATATTGAGTTCTGTTAATACTTTATTTAATCTGACTCCCATTCTTTACCTAATTTACTTTCTAGTTCGTTTATCTTACTCGAATTCCGCACGGAGCACACTCAGCAGATGGTCAACGGTCTCTTCTTCGAGATCGGCCTTCTCGATAAGCATCTCACGAGGCGCATTCAGAACTGCCTTGGCCGTATCCAGACCAATGGCCTTGATAGAATCGATAACCCACTGGTCGATCTCATCAGAGAACTCATCCAGGTAGATATCCTCATCCGCTTCACTTTCATTCACGACACGGAATACATCGATGGTGTATTCAGTCAGCATGGAAGCCAGTTTAATATTCATACCACCACGACCGATGG
Source organism: uncultured Prevotella sp. (assembly GCA_900319305.1). Taxonomy (GTDB): domain Bacteria; phylum Bacteroidota; class Bacteroidia; order Bacteroidales; family Bacteroidaceae; genus Prevotella. The sequence continues at coordinate 2,166 of ONNY01000105.1, read as the reverse complement.
CCAGTGACACCTCCTCAGGCTGCAGATAAACCTCTGCCTTGCGGTTCTCCTGATCGATGGTGATGCTGGAGATCTTCGCAGGACTCAGGGCACGCTGGATAAACAGTTGGGTGTTGGACGAGTAGTTGATCACGTCGATGTTCTCGTTGCAGAGTTCACGGACGATACCATGCACACGGCTACCCTTCACACCAACGCAGGCACCTACGGGATCGATACGCTCGTCGTAACTCTCAACAGCCACCTTCGCACGGTCACCCGGCATACGGGCCACCTTCTTGATGGTGATCAGACCGTCGTTGATCTCGGGCACCTCAGCCTCCAACAGACGCTCCAAGAAGATCGGACTGGTACGTGAGAGGATGATACGGGGGTTGTTGTTCTCGTTCTGCACCTCCTTCACGATGGCACGGATGGTCTCACCCTTGTGGTAGTTGTCTGAAGGGATCTGCTCAGCCTTCGGCAGATGAAGTTCGTTACCCTCATCGTCCATCAGCAGCACCTCGCGCTTCCAGATCTGATAAACCTCACCGCTCACCACTGTGTTCACCTTGTCCTTGTACTTCTGATAGAGTGAATCGTGCTCCAATTCAAGGATCTTAGAAGCCAGTGTCTGACGCAGGTTCAGGATAGCACGACGGCCGAACTTGGCAAACTCGACCTCCTCTGACACTTCCTCACCGACCTCATAGTCGGGCTCGATCTTCTGGGCCTCGCTCAGTTCGATTTCCTTGTTCTCATCTGTCACCTCACCATCGGCAACCACCACACGGTTACGGTGAATCTCGAAGTCACCCTTGTCAGGGTTCACAATCACGTCAAAGTTCTCGTCAGAGCCATAGATCTTGGCGATAACATTACGAAAACTCTCTTCCAACACGCTCACCAGAGTGGTGCGGTCAATGTTCTTTGTCTCTTTGAATTCCTGAAAGGTCTCAATCATTGAGGGGCCTTTCGCATCTTTCTTTACTGCCATTTCTATATTTTTTTTTTCAATCTTCAATCTTACTTGAACGCCAGCAGATACTTGGCATACTTCACACCATCCATCTGGAAGGTCTTGTCAACGTCCACCAGCACAGGGCGCTTCTTGCCCTCCTGCTTCTGCTTCTCCTGCACAGTCACGGTGAAGTTGTCACCATCAACGGCCTTCAACACACCCTGCATCTTCTTCCCATCCAATGTCAGTACCTCAATCGTGTCACCGATATGGTTCACATACTGCTGAGCCACCTTGAACGGCTGACCCAGTCCGGCACTACCCACCTCGAGTTCATAATCACCAAGTTCCTCACCCAGGCGCTCCTGAAGGAATCGGCTCAGTTCTGCACAATCGTCAATCCATACACCATCGGCATGGTCGATCTCAATTACAATTCTGTCATCAGCTGCGAAGTTGATGTCAACCAGGAAGTAGTCGTTGTCCTTCAGCCACTCTTCCGTCAATGTTTGAACAGTTTCTTTATTAATCATCTATTACCTTTTAAATGTGAAATGAGAGACTCTTTCGAGCCTCTCATTCCGCTGAACGGGTGCAAAATTAAGCATTTTCCCGTTAACTACCAAATATTTAGCCGTTTTTTATGCTATTGCATTAAATATTTCTCTCTTTTTCGACTGAAAAGTGATGTTTTCAGACGACTTCTTGCCAATTCTGATGATCGACGATGTCTCCTTGGGCTTCTGGGGAGCCAGAATCTTTTTATACTCCTCAGGGGTCTTCAGCAGTCGGATAGCCTCTTGCAGTTGTTTATCGTTTCTCAATCCAGCCTCGATGGAACCTGCCTGGTAATAGTAAGCAGCAACAATTTCCGACTCCAGTATCTGACGAATCATCTTCTCGTGACGGTCGAGACCATAGGCCACATCATGGTTCAGTTTCTTCTCGAGTTCGTCGAAGGCAGGTTTGGCCTCTTCGTAATAGCCCTCGAACTTTGCCGTCTTCACTAACTCGTCAAACTGTTTCTTGCTCACGGGATCATAAGTGAATCCACTCTTGATGACACGCTCCTTAAACGCCTGCCAGTCAGCATCTTCCAGATGGAACTCAGATGGCGGCGCAATCGTGGGATGTTTCGCAATATAATCAACCACATAGTCGAACATCACCTCGGTAGAGTCCTGACCGCTGGCAGAGAGATAGAAGGCAATGTTGGGGATGGTGTC
>ONNY01000217.1 GCA_900319305.1 uncultured Prevotella sp. | reverse complement strand
TGCACGGGAGGCAGGCTATTTTCTCAGCTTGCCCTTGCTTTCCAGGTAATAAGTGAAAAGTTCCCACTGCCCGGCATTCTTCTTGATGTTTGCCTTCACTTCGTCTGTGTCGATGAATTGGAGGGGATAGCAGTCCTGCAGATAATAGTGGCCTTGATTGGGGTCAGTAATCTCATCATAATGCAAGACAAGGTCTGTGAATACCCTACTATCCCAGTCACCGACGAAACTGCTGACGATGAAAAGGTCGTTATCTCCCAAATAGAACTTGATCTCGTGGAAAGGTACCAAACGCTTGTATAGCGGTTCCTCCATATCTTTAAATTTGATTTCGCGGGTGGTGATGTTGAACCATTCAATATCATCTTCGGTGAAAAGGACATCTTGCGCATCAACGATAGAGCGCGTTCCAGACTCATTGACACCACAGGCATAGAGCATGGTTTCTGATTCTGGGCACGTCGTAAATGGCTTCTCGGGTTCGTTACTGTCAAGACTGCAAGCAGTCATCGTCATGCCGGCTATGGCTATCGCCATCATCCAAGCGAAGGATTTGTCATGTTTCATATTCTTCAGAGTTTAAAATATTGGTCTCTCTATTTATATAGTCCATCGGACTCAGAAAAGACTGCACGGCTACCACGTCAATCTGATGCCCAGCGGCAAAGAGATGGTAAACGGATGCTCCGTGCGGTAGGTTTCGATGTCAGTCTTCATCGGGATATAGTACTGTAGGCTTGGCTCTACGAAGAAACCGACATGGGGCGTCAAGTGGATTTGCAGACCGAGACCGAAGGTGGTAGACAACTGCCACGGTGCGCGGATGGTAGTCTTGTCGCTGGCCTCATACTGACCATTCACATAGAAGTCTGAGTGGAGAGTGGATTGGACAGGTATTTCGGTTGTCAGACCGAAACTGCCGTAGATACCCCATCGATTTCCACCATACATATTATATATACCCTTTATGGGGATGCCAAGATAGTGAATGGTCTGCTGTTCACGGATGGTATTACCATCGGCTCCCATCTCGAAATCTGAGTTCAGGCGGCTGTAACTGAAACCAGACTCCAGTCCGAAGCGATGATTCAATCTGTACTTCAAAGCCAACGACCATGTTACGGGCATCTGATGGTGGCTCGTACGCAGAATCTTGTCTTCACCTGGACGGTTGGCATTGTTCAGGGCGATGCGCATGATGGCACTACGAGTCTGGGCACTCACAACATCAGGATTATTGGCCAGATAGACAGCGTAGTCCGTCCAGTTGTCAATGCTGCTCGGTATGATATAGGTAGGACCTTCTCCAGGCGAATGCTGAACATTCGGATCGATATATGGCTTATAACTGAACGGTTGGTTATAACGGTTCTGCTCATCGAACTGTCCCGCGTATGCCAGTTCCAAAGACCATTTCTTATTGTTATTAGTGCTGACAGTTGGCTTATCGTGGAACAAGTCGGCTATTTCATATTGTGGAATCTCCACCTTGAGTATCGCCTCAGTCGTGTCTGTCGCTGTGGTGTCAGAGATTATCTGCTCTTGGGCTATTATATTAGATAAGGTATCAGATGTGACAGAATCCACAGCCTGGGCGATGACTGGTTGCAAAGTATCTGTAGCAATGACGGCAGCACGAAGCTCAGGCAGATCAATTACAGGCTTTCGCGGCTGCTCCATCGGAGATTCTTTCGGCTTATCTTTCTGCTTCGCCACAACTGGCGACGGTTTGTGCTCACCACCGTCTTCCAACAAGTAGCAATAGAAGCCCAGCCACCCAATACTGCTGCATCATCTTGCGCAGCATCTTCTTTGCCCGTGCCAGTTGCGATGATGACGAATGTGGCTCAATGCCCAGCATGTCGGCAATCTCCTTGTGCGTCATACCCTCGAACACCGACAGCCGGAACACCTGCCCGTAACCCTCCGGCAGTCTGTCTATCATTCTCACCACCTCGCTCAGCGGCACACCCCTCACGTCCCTTTCCTCGTCCTCGACGGCAATCAGTTCTGCCTCGCTTGTCTCTTCGAGCGAAACCGTTGGCAATGCCTCCAGATGATCCTTGCATTTCGATGCCACGTTCCTTGTGATGGCCATCATCCATTGCTCGGCACGTCGCACGTCGCGCAGCCTGTCGAACGAAGTGAAGATAATCACGAAAGCGTCGTGCAGCACATCCTCCACCGTCTGCTCCTGCACCTTTCTATCAGCCGTGTTATCTCCATCGTAAACATAACGTCTCTATCTATTAAGTCCTACGACGACGGAAAAGACTGCACCACCACCCGCATTTTTTGTTATTTTAACGTAAAATAGCAATAGACGCTTTGTGGATTACTCTGTTTGGATTTAAACAACTCTTTGACGATGCGGTATTCCTGTCCTCGCTCGAAGTCGTATTTATCTGGCTCAACGTGGATAGTGAACAGGCGTGTGCTGTGTGGGGCAAGTTCGTAGCCAATATCGTTAGAGGCATAGACAGCTCCGTCTTTCCTCGGCTTGAATGGCAGTACCGTCCATTCGCCGTTTACCCGTTGCTCAATGGTGTATGCCTCGCCTGTCATACAAGTGTAATCCGTGTTATTCATCATTTCCACGACAATAGAGTCCAATGGAAGTTTCAGTATCCTCCGTATGAGGGAGTCGGTTTGCGAGAGGTGTTTGTCGGTGATGACCAAACGTAGGGTGTCCGCACTGGTCACCGCCTCGGTGCTGTCGGTCGGCTGTTCTACATCTGCCACCGCCTGCCGTGCCGTTGG
>ONNY01000079.1 GCA_900319305.1 uncultured Prevotella sp. | reverse complement strand
TCGCCCATCAGGTCGGAGCCTTCGCCGCCTCCGCCACCCCAGACATTGTTGGGATAAGCATCCTCAGGCATAGCGCCCAGGGCTATAGCGTAATTCACAGCCGAACGTCCGAGTACGAAGCCGACACCATTCTGCCAAAGCTCCTTCATCTTCGGCAGTGCTGTCATAGCACCCTGTTCAGCCTCAACAAAGCCATTATAATTGCCGTATGATGAGCAATGACGATGGAAGAATACGAGCTTACACTTCTCCAGCGAGATATTACCACTGGCAATATCGTTCCATGAAGCATATGCCGCACTTTCGATATTACCCGTGAGCCACTTGGCTGCAGCCTTCTCCTCATCATTCAGCAGTTCAATATTTTCTGCTTCGCCAACAAAGATAGCTACAGGATCGGATATCATCGTTACATATACGGTATAGACTGATGTAGCTGTATTATCATTCAGGGTAATCTGGAAAGGCTCTGTGAAGTTACCCTTCGTACCACTGGCTGGCGAGCAGATAGCATCTTCGCTATGCTCAACCTCAAAGGTGGCATTGGTCAGATCGATACCACTATTAGCCATCACACTGACATTGATGGTCTTGTCCTGCTGGTTGATGGCACCTCTTACACCTTCAAGAATGAAGTTCTTCATCAGTGCCTCATCATTACGTACGCTTACCTGGTAGTCCAGCACCAAGTCACCATTTGAGATATGCAAGGTACGGTCGGCATCGAAATTGATGTGATCGCCTACATTCATACTTGACTGAGCACCTGGTTTCTGGTCAAAGTCAACAGGAACTTTCACCTTCACCAGCCGTTTCTCTGTGTTGATAATGCCTTCGTACTGTCCGTTCAGCACGAACTTCTCAACAAGACATGAACCGCTCACGTCGATGCTGCCCGTATGATCATCGCTGCAGGCTGCTAACCCGCATATTACGCATAATGCGCAGATAATGCTATATATCGTTTTCATAACTCTAATTTTACAATTTTACAATTCTTCATTACCACTCGCCGCAGTTCTGTGTGTAGTGTCCGTTTGATGCAGCCATCTGCTCCCAAGGAATAGGAAGGTACTCATTCTTATTGGCAGTAAACTGTGCACCATCAAGGAAGTTCATCTTCTCACTCTCAGTGGTATAGAACCTGTTCAGCACGGTGGCAGCATCGCCCCAACGTACGAGGTCGAAGAAACGCTCACTTTCCAAAGCACGTTCCATCTTAATAATCTTCATGGCCTCCTCCTTTGAGTATGAACCATTGTACTTACCAACAGCATAGTGAACATTGTATTTGTTTGGATAGCCAGAGACTGCACTACTATTTGCCAGCTTGGCAGCACGGTCGCGAATCTGATTAACCAGTGCGATTGCTTCTGTGGTCTGTCCCAGCTGAGCCAGAGCCTCAGCACGCATCAACAGCACATCGGCAAAGCGGAAAACAATACGGTTCATCGAACTGGCCCATTGTGAGTCGCACAGGAACAGATAGAGGTCTGTCAGTGCCGGGTCAACATTCTGCTTCAGTGATACCAAGTATCCGAATGTACCGCCAGAACGACTCCATGCGTTAGTCTCACTGATCATGAAGTTGGTGTTATACATATAAGGAGTGCCAGGAACACCTACAGTTTCGAACAACCGAGGATCAACGGTCTGGTTTGAACCTACTGTGTAATCGACATCATTAAAGTTGTCAAGCAGAGGCAGTCCATTGCTGTTGGTGCGATAGGCATTGACCAGATTATGAGACGGCTTAGAAATTCAGGTTACCATATACGGTACCATCGTTCTTAGAGTACTGGATAGCCCAGATACTCTCCTTACCATTCTCGTACTGCTCCTCAGGACGGAAGTTGTTAAACAGGTCGGGCTCCAAGCCATAACCCGCATAGAGGGAAGTATTGGTATATTCAACCACCTTCTGCAAGTCGGCATCGCTGATGCTGGTAACCTGATTGCTGTTGGCATCATCCTGATGGTATGCCTTGTAAAGATATACCTTAGCCAGGAATGCGGCACAAGCAGCCTTGGTGGGGCGACCTTTTTCTGTCTGTGTGACAGGTAGCACAGCATAGGCATCCTCCAGATCGTTGATGATCTGCTGCCAACCTTCATCGTTGGTATATTCAGTGTTAGAAAGGTTGTTATAGTCATCCTCTGTCATGTTAGGCTTGTTCACGAAAGGTATCTTCTTGAACAGGCGCTTCAGCTGGAAGTGGCCATAGGCACGCAGGAACTTCATCTCGGCTGTACGCTGTATGATGGTATTATTGTTCTGATCAGCACTTGCCAGTACATCAAGCCCCAGGTTGACACGGCTCAGATAGTTATAGAAACGTGTCCAGATAGAGCTGAATGGCCAGTCGGTGGTCATCACACCAACACTCTTTTCCAGACGATGGAAAGGCTCACCATCAGAGAAGTCTGAACCGCCTACGTAAGCGTCGTCAGAGCGGGTATCGTAGTTCCACAGTGAGAACGAAGCATTCATGTCCTCAATTGAAAGCAGACCGGCATATGCTGAAATCAGCACATTATCGATATACTCAGGGTTCTTCACCTCATCCTGAGTCAGCGTAGCCTGTGGCACCTGTTCATCCAGAAATTTGGAGCAGCCCGTAGCTAAAGGTAAAAGGGTAAAAAGGTAAAAGGGTAAAACCGCTTTAGCCAAGTTCCTTACCTTACTAAAAATTATATTTGTCTTCATAACCGTTTTATTTACTTTTTACTATTTCTACTTTTTACCTTTTAAAACGAGACATTCACACCGAATGTGAGATTGAGTGGAATAGGATAGTTGAATCCCGGGTTCTCAGGATCGACACCTGTAAACTTGCTACTCTTGATGGTAATCAGGTTCTGAGCCGATGCATAGAGACGAATACGGTCCAGATACAGTTTACTGACCACCTGCTTCGGCAAATTGTAACCCAACTGGATGGTACGCAATTTAGCGTATGAGCCATTCTCAATATAATAAGAAGATACACGACCTTCGTTGTTGGTGTCAGATGTGGTGAGTGCAGGTATATTGCTATCGGGATTAGACGGGCTCCACGCATCAAGCACACGAACACCCTTGTTCAGATAAGGAACATTGATGGCTGAGTTAGCCCAGAAATCGGTCTGAGACTTATACCCTCTACAATCCACGTCAACGCCCTGAACACCTTGCCAGAACATGGTCAGATCCCAGTTCTTGTACTGCAGGCTGATATTAAGACCCCATGTGAAGGCGGGTGTCGGGTCATAGATCCAATCCTGATCTTCCTCTGTGATGCGACCATCGCCATTCAAGTCCTTATAACGGATGCGACCCAATCCTGCGCCTTCCTGTATAGCATGGTTGTCGATCTCATCCTGACTCTTGAAGATACCATCGTAGATGTAACCAACCTGTGAGAACATGGCATGGCCCACGACACTCTTCACGCCGTTACCGCCATATGTACCTTTGGCAGCTACAGTCTCAGGCAGTTTGGTAATCTCGTTACTATACTTACTGATGTTTCCGTTGATATCCCATGAAAAACCATTAGGCAAAGCATGACGGTAACCTACAGTGAACTCCCAACCATTGTTCTTTACCTCACCGGCATTGATCCACTGGACAGCACCTTCACCCATAGCAGCAATACCATCCATCAGCAAGAGAATGTCCTTGGTCTTCTTATTATACCAGTCGAAGCTACCATAGATCTCATTTCCCAGAATACCGAAGTCAAGACCGATATTATGCTGTGTCGTAGTCTCCCACTTGATATCATCATTGCCACGCTGATTACGCACATAGCCGTTTGGAAGGTCGTAACCGCCGTTTGAGCCAAGGATATCGTAAGAAGTACCTGCCTGTCCGCTTCCCCAAAGACCTGTTGAGATCACGGCCTTATAAAGCGTATAACGTGCTGTGTTTGAGATTTCCTGATTACCAGTCTGTCCCCAAGAATAACGCAGTTTCAAATTGTCGAGCCAGCCCTTTGTTGACTCCATGAACTTCTCCTGCGAGATGCGCCAACCAGCACTGACTGAGGGGAAAGTACCATACTGGTTGCTGGAACCGAAGCGGCTTGAACCGTCACGACGGATGGTAAACGAAGCCAAGTACTTGTCATCATAAGTATAGTTAATCTTACCGAAGAAAGAAACCAATGAGAAACCTTCACCGAAGCCATCTGCCAGTTGGCGACCAGCACCAGCTGAGGGCCACATATAATCAGTATTCAGGATGGCAAGCTCATAACGCTTGGAACTATACATCTTATAGTCCTGACGGTTTATCTCAGTACCGATCATGGCGTCACCCCGATGCTTGCCAATCTCCAGATTATAGGTAGCTATGGCATTCCACATCCAACGCATATTGTGCTCTTGCTTACCCTCTACTGCACTGTCGGTACGCATCACCTTACCATTGGCGATGGGATAAGTGAAGAAGCGCTGCTCCTTCTGCGTGTAGTCCATACCGAGGGTAGTACGAATCATGAAATTCTTGAATGGGGTGATACTTAGGTGAACATCACCGAACATACGCCACTGGGTATATTTGTTGTCCTTCGTATTATCAATCATACTCAACGGATTCTCACGCTCAGAATAAGCGCCAAGAGCCTGAGCATATTTGCCATTCTCAGCATAAATGGGGAAGTTAGGGTTGAACTCCAGAGCGTGTTCCAGCACACCACCAGGCGCATCAACACCTCTTGTCCGGTTCACCGTGAAGTTCTCACCAATAACAACAATATCCTTGATCAACTTATAGTCTGCATTAGCACGAGCCGACAGACGATTGAAATAAGTGTCCTTGATGGTACCCTGATTATCATAGTAGCCGATAGAGAAGAATGATGAGCCCTTCTCAGAGCCATTGCTGACAGAGAGGTTATACTGCTGTACAATACCTGTACGCGTAATTTCCTTAAACCAGTCGGTATCACCTGCACGTACCGAAGCATTTTCATCCAGGTACATGTTCATCGTCATACCGTTCAGAACAGGATTACCCTTTGCGTCGTAACTCCAGTCGTAGTTATAGCCCAGGTTATTATTACTGGGGTTCAAACCATCGTTGACACTTGCCTGCCAATAAGCTCTACCCCACTCGCTGGCATTCATCGTCTCAATCTTATTCTTATAGAATGAGGCGGCAATACTTCCGTCGAAATTGACCTTTACCTTACCGTCTTTACCTTTCTTGGTGGTGATAATAATCACACCATTGGCAGCTCGTGAGCCATAAATGCTGGCCGAAGCGGCGTCCTTCAGAACTTGGATGCTCTCGATATCGTTTCCATTCAACTCGTGCATGCCAGCCTTGGTAGGCACACCATCGATAATATAAAGAGGATCGTTGTCATTCAAGGTTCCGACACCACGGATGCGAACCGTTGCGGCACCAGAGGGATTACCGTCAGCTGAAATATTCATGCCTGGCACACGTCCCTGAAGAGCTTTCATCGGGTTGTTTTCGTTCTGCTTTGCCATCTCGTCAACACTTACCGTTGAAATGGCACCAGTCAAATCGGCCTTACGCTGGGTGGTATAACCAGTAACAACCACCTCTTGCAGCACCTCGGCATCATCTTTCATTGTCACCTTCATGTCCTGCTGTGCAGGCAGCTCTGCTGTCTGGTAACCAATGTAAGTGAAGACGAGGATGGCTCCCTCTTTGACTTTGATTGTGAAGTTACCGTCGAAGTCGGTGATTGTGCCGTTCGAGGTTCCTTTCTCCATCACTGTGGCACCGATAATCGTTTCGCCTTTTGTGTCAACGACGGTACCTTTGATCTCCGTCTGCGCGTACATGACCGTACTGACAGACAGGAGAACAAAACTCAGAAAAAGTTTTTTTAGTTTTTCCATTGTCGAATTTGATAAAGTTTGTACTGTTATGAATTAATAATGCCGCAAAAGTACTACATTATCATATTCGCGAATAGTAAAAATCGTTCAGAACCTCGCAAAAATGTTTCATGAAACAATCGTTGACTATTATGTATAAAATGTCAACGTCCCTTTATATAAAGGAAAAGAGCGGATGTTACTCCGCTCTTAGTTCTGTTGGATACTTACCAAAGTGTTTTTTAAAGCAAGTTGAGAAATAGCCCGGGGTTCCAAACCCCACCTCGTATGCCACCTCGCCTACAGTCTTCGTGGTAGATGCCAGCAAAGCATAAGCTTGTTGAAGTCTCATCTGCCGTAACAGCTCCACCGGTGACTGTCCTGTTATAGACTTCACTTTCCTGTAAAGCTGCACGCGGCTCAGTCCCATCTCCTCGCCAAGATCATCCATCTTCAGATTAGGATTCGACATATTCTTGAGGATTACCTCATTCAGCTGTTCAGCAAACAACATATCCTGACTCTTGGGAGCTGGCAACTCTTCTTCAGGCGTAACGAATATCTCGTGGAGGCGTCGGTTACTGGCATCTGTATAGAACAACGTCTGCTCCACATTCATGTTCTGACGCTTACGTATGTTCTTCTTTGTCAGCCACAATGCAAACAGTATCATGATAATTGCCAAGATCAGAACCGCGATAGTTACAAAACTACCGATAAGCACCTTATGCTGTGTGTCGTAAAGCACCATTGAGTCTTCCAGCTTGTCGTGAATGGTCACTAAATCATCATCCTGCTTCATCAGCTCTGAAGCCTCTGTTATGACCAGATCTACATTATCGGGCGTGACGACAAAACCCAGTAACGGGTTTTCGCGTTCATAAGGCCTCTTCGTCAAAATATCAAGTGCAAGCCTTATAATCTTTTCGCCATGAGTAGGATAATAATAGGTACCTATCTGATGCCCCAGTTTTACATACTCCAGTCCCTCGCCAGGCATGCCGTCAATACCAAGGATCTTAATACGCCCCTCAACGTCCTGCTCTACCACAGCTTTATATACTCCCGTGGCCATACCGTCGTTGTGACAGAATACAAAGGTGTTGTCTAACTGGCTGGCGTCAGACTGCCGGAGCGAATCAATCAATTGAGTGACGATGTTGCAGGATGCGTCACTCGACCAATCGCTTTTCCGACAGACATACTCCACCTCTGGTAAGGCTTTCATGGCCGATTCAAAACCACGGTGACGCTCAAGGGCAGGTGTACTACTCAACAATCCCGTGATCTCTACCACCAAAGGCTTCTTGCCTTTCGGTTGATTCTGACCTCTGACTATTGAGGCAATATATTGACCCACGATAAAACCAGCCTCAACATTATTGCCACCAATAAAAGCAGTATAGTCTGCACTAGTTTTACGATCAAAGCTGACAACAGGAATACCTGCCTTAAGAACCCGGGCTATGGCATCATTGATAATCTGTATATCCTCATAGGGAGCAACCACCATCAGGTCAATGTCCGTATGAGCCAGACTATCTATCAGACGAGCCTGCAATTCAGGATCATCAACCGAACTAGCAATGCTAACCTTGACATCGTGTTCGTATAAATGCTGGGCAGCAAGCATCTCTCGGTTCACTTTCTCACGCCAAGGTCCTTTTGAGCACTGTGCTACTCCAATCTTATATACCTTCTTTTCGGTACATGAAGCCAATAGCAGCACCAGCGACAGCATATATAATAAGGTACGCAAACTTTTCATATAGTCGTTTTATTGGGATTGTCCTAATATTTTATTGTGACACACTTTTGCTCTGCAAAAATACAAATTATTTCTCAAATAAGACATAAAAATACCACTTATTTTATTTCCAAAAATCAATCCCCGCCTCTTAGCAGGGATTGATTCCTTATTTCGGCTGCAGGGTTGCATACTCCTTCACCGCATCGAAGCACGGACAGGCCTTCTTCGGATCGAGGTCGCGATGCCCAACGACCAACGCGCGGGGGTAACGCTTGTGGAGATCTTCGAGCAACAGTCGCATCGTCGCCTTCTGCTCTGCCGTGCGGGTATCGGCGGGTTGACCGCGGATATCGAGTCCCCCTTCGTAGCAGATGCCTATCGAATGGGCATTGTGGTTCAGACAGTGGGCACCTACCATCCATTCAGGTCGACCGGGCTCGATCTCTCCGTTACGACGGATCACGTAGTGGTAGCCGATGCCGAGGTGGAACCCCCGCTGGCGATGCCAGGTATCGATCTGAGCGGCCGATGACGTCTGGTCAGGCTTTACTGCCGAACAATGAATCACTAATAATGTAATAACTCTCATCATCGTCGGTCGTTTAAACGGTGCACGACACAGCTCCCAGTGCCGTCAGGATCGCCGATCCGATCGACACGATGATCTGTACTAGAAACTTAGTCGTCTCTTTCTTGCTCATAATTTCCTCCTTTCTCTTTTACCCTTTTACCTTTTTA
>ONNY01000084.1 GCA_900319305.1 uncultured Prevotella sp. | reverse complement strand
CTGGATGAAGTGGGTGAAGCCCGATGGCACGCCGTTGCGGGTGTCGTTGAGCAGGGCATAGATCGTCCGCCTCAGGGGATAGTTGCCGTTATATAAGTAGTACTGATAGGGTTTCCAGCTGTTGTATTTCTCAGCTGTCTCCATCTTGGAGACACCCATCACGGATATATTCTTCTTGAAGGTGACATTGGTGGTGTCACGTTTGTCGTTGAGCCAGTTAGAGCCGATGATGCCGAGGGAGTTTTCATGCTTCTCGACATAGTCGATGACGGCGGCACTGGTCTTGACGGCTCCGATGTTCTTAGCAGAGAACTGCTGACCGTCGAGGATGGAATCGACACACCAGCGGACGGTGCTGGACAGCGGATTGTCGAACACGACATCAATTTCGCCAAGTTTGGATTGTGGATACAGTTCGTTCCACTTGGTGATCTCGCCTTTCAGGATGCGTGCAAAGTCCTTGACGGTGATGCACGAGTCGGGATTGGCGTTGTTGACGATGATGGCCAGACCGTCGTACGCGATGGGGATCGCTCTTGGCATGTACTTACGGTCGATGAGGTTCTGGCGCTCCTTCGGTGTGAAATCACGGGTGGTGAAGGCCAGCCATGTCTCCAGCTTCATCAGTTTCTTCACGGCGTCTTGCTCATTGATATAGAGCGGGGTGATCGTGTCGAGGGTCTGGGTCGTGAAGTAGTACAGTTCCTCGTCGAGAATAGGGTAGAAGCTCTCGTCGGCGGCGAGCACTTCTGATAGGCTTCCTCCTGTTCAGGATTAGGCTTGCTCCCACATGCGTGGAGCAAGCCTAATATCAGTGTTAATCCAACTAATTTGTTGAATACGTTCATTTCAGATAAGAGATTACTTACTGCAGACGGAAGGTTACAGGTACGGTGTACTTCACACGTACGGCACTACCATTCTGCTTACCAGGAATCCAGTGCGGCATGGACTTAACCACGCGCTGTGCCTCCTTGTCGAGTGAGGGGTCAACGCTCTTCACAACCTTCACGTCGGTGATAGAACCATCACGTTCTACAACGAAGGTTACGATAACACGACCCTGTACACCGTTCTCCTCGGCTACTACCGGATACTTGATATTCTTAGACAGATACTCAAACAGTGCTGAAGGACCTCCAGGGAACTGAGGCATCTCCTCTACCACGTCGAAGACTTTGGATTCCTCCACCTTCGGGGGCTCGGGTTCTGCAATCACTTCCTTTGCCTTGAGGACTTCGCCACCTGCCTCGTCGTTACCCTCTACGTTGAAGGCACCGATAGCGGTGTTGGTCTGCTGAAGTTCTTCCTGAGATTTCATCTCCTGATCTTCCTTCACTTCACTATCCTTCTTAATTTCAGGAACGGTGAAGGCTACAGAGCTCTTAACGCGCTCAATCTCTACTTTCTCTACCTCGGGCTCATCTTTCTTCTCTACCTTGGCCTCTTTCTTCTCAGCCAGGCTTGCGAGCTCTACGTCAGCCTCGATGGCGGCGTTCTGGGCAGCGATGTAGTTTTCGATAGATACCTTTGCAATCACGATTGCTGCGATGATGGCAAAGCCGATGAACATGGTGATCAGTGCCTTGAGGTTACGAGCACCAGTGTTCTTGCGCAATTGATAAGCTCCATAGGCCTGGTTCTTGCCCTCAAACACGAGGTCAACCCAGCCATTGTCAATAAGATCTATTTTTCCCATAGTTCTTTCTACATTTTAGGGGTTAATCACTTGACGCCTGCCTTTGCGATGAGGTCCTTGTCATCCTGGCTCATCTTGTCGACATTGTCAATGACGTACTTATCAATATTGCTAATCAGCATCTCATCAAGAGCGGCCACCATGTTCTCGTAGGTAGCGGTGTTAAGAGGACGGATGATGACGGTCATCGTAGGCACCTTCTCGCCGTTGGGCAGTTCACCCTTCTTCAGCTTCTTCAGCTGCTCCTGATACTGCTCGTCGGTCATCTTTGAGCCGTACTCAGTCTTCTTGGCGTCGAGTTCCTTCTTGGCCATCTTGATCTTAGCGATCGGGTTGATACCTTCCTCTGTCGTATGCTCGTTGAGCACCTTCTCAATACCGTCCTTACCATAGCTGGTAGGCTTTACGCATGAGGGATCGTCATAGTTGGGCAGACCAGCTATATACCATACCTTATCGTTGCTACCCAGATAGAGGGTGATGGTGTGAGAAGCCTTTGTTACCTGCTTCTGCTCTTCATTCAACTGTGATGTGTCATCGTTTGACGGATCGGCGTGAAGTTCACGCGGGTATCCATTTTCTTCTGCTTGGATAGATTCTTTTTTGCCATAATACTATTAGTCGTTTAAACGTTTAACATCGAGGTTTGTGATGAGCTGGAAACGGTTCTCGCTCATATCCTGCAGTTCCGACATCAACTTCTTAATAGAAGCATAAGGAGTCTTTGAGTCGCACTTGATGGCGAGCTTGATGTCGGGGTTCACATCACGGGCCGCTGAGACCCATTCCTGGAACTCGCTCTTGCCTCCCTTGATACTGTCAAGCGGCAGACCGAGCTTCTGGATTTCTTCACCCATCTTCTCAGGCTCGAGGCTGAGATAGTTGGCGAGCTGAGACATGCTGGCTCCGACCATGGCATCCTCACGGAAGTGCTTAACCTGGTTGGCGTTCAACTGGACACCGAACTTGTCGGTCATCACGTCGAGCATCGCCTGCATGTTGTTCTTGTACCAGAATGTTCAGGACATCCTGCTCTGGAATCTTCAGCTCTGACACTGAGTTAGGCGCGGTGACTGATACTGGTTCCGGTGTCAAGAATGTTGAGGTCAACATGAAGAAACACAGAAGCAGCGTCATCACGTCTGACATTGGCGTCATGTCAATCCAGATGTCTTTTTTCTGTATCTTAATTTTACCCATACTAAAACTGGTATTAAAGTTTTAAATGGTTTAAAATTAAGCCTCGTTGTGGTTAGAATCGTATGTAGCAGCGATTGTGTAACCAATCTCGTCGAGTGCGTATGTCAGCTTGTCGATCTTGTTTGAGAAGAAGTTGTAAACAACGGTAGCAACCCATGAGGTCAAGATACCAGATGCTGTGTTCACAAGTGCCTCAGAAATACCGGCAGACAGAGCCATAGAGTCAGCACCACCACCTGCAGACAGAGCCTGGAATGATCCGATCATACCGAGCACAGTACCGAACAGAGCGGTCAGGGTACCCAGAGATACGATGGTTGCAACCATAGGCATGTTCATCTGGAGCGTAGGCATCTCAAGCTGAGTAGCCTCGTCGTGAGCCTGCTGGATCTTAGCGATCTTGGCAGCCTTCTTCAGAGTGGTGTCACCCTCAACGGTCTGATACATCTTGATAGAAGCCTTTACTACGTTTGCTACTGAACCCTGCATCTTGTCGCAAAGCTTGTCGGCCTCGTCGAACTTCTGAGCCTTGATCAGAGACTTAACGTCAGCGGTGAACTTAGCCAGGTTGATCTTACCAGCAGCGGTCTTGATAGCGAAGAAACGCTCGATACCCAGACAGATAACGGTGAAGAGAAGGGTAAGGATAAGACCTACCACGAAACCTCCCTTATACACTGTACCGAGAAGGTTTGCAGGATGACCTGAACGGTCGCCACCGATGAAGTTGTCGGGGTTACCCATTACGAAGTACCATACACCATAACCTGCTGCGCAGCAAATTGCCAGAATGATCCATGCAGCTTTAACACCTTGGAAGCCCGATTTTTTAGCTGGGGCTGCAGCCTTTGTTGTTGTTGCCATAAATGTGATAATTTTAATTTTTTAGTTATTTAAAAATTTGAGTTTATAAATAGTCTATTATTAAATTGACCTCGCAAAGATAGCAATTAAAAGTCTTATAAATGTCGTTTTAAGAACTTTTAACTATGAATTTATTGATTTATTTCAATTTTGCCACTGTATTTCTAATGCGAGTCATCGCTTCGATGATATTTTCGTCACTTGTCGCGTAGCTCATACGGAAGCAGTCCGGATCGCCAAAAGCGTCTCCTCCGACAGTTGCGACATGCCCTTTTTCGAGCAGGTACATCGCGAAATCGGTAGAGTTGTTGATGGTGATCTCGCCGTCGCTCTTGCCATAGAAGCTGCTGCACTTGGGGAAGAGGTAGAAGGCACCCTCGGGCACGTTCACTTCCAGACCCGGGATTTCCTTGGCCAGTTTCACGATCAGGTCACGACGACGCTCGAAGGCCTGACGCATCTCCTCGACACACTCCTGACTGGAGATATAGGCGAACTCAGCGGCTTTCTGACTGACGGAACAAGGACCACTGGTGTACTGGCCCTGCAGTTTGTTGCAGCCCTTCACGATCCACTCGGGGGCAGCGATGTAGCCGATACGCCAGCCTGTCATGGCATAGGCCTTCGACACACCGTTGACGATGATGGCGCGTTCCTTCATGCCGGGGAACTGCGCGATCGACTCGTGCTTGCCGATGTAGTTGATATGCTCGTAGATCTCATCAGCCAGCACAAACAGGTCGTCGTGCTTCAGGATGACATCTGCCAATGCCTGGAGTTCCTCCTTATTATATACGCTACCCGTAGGATTGCTGGGGGAGCAGAGGATGATCATGCGGGTCTTCGGGGTGATGGCGGATTCCAACTGTGCCGGCGTCATCTTGAAGTTCTGGTCGAAACCGGCCTCTACGATCACGGGTTCACCGCCTGCCAGTTTCACCATCTGGGGATAGCTTACCCAGTAGGGGGCGGGGATGATCACCTCCTCACCATCGTTCACGAGGGCCATGACGGTGTTGCAGACACTCTGCTTGGCACCGTTGGACACCAGAATCTCTGAGGGGGAATAGTGCAGGTGGTTCTCGCGCTCCAGTTTACGGGCGATGGCCTGACGCAGGTCAGGGTAGCCTGGAACGGGTGAATAGCGAGAGTAATTCTCGTCGATAGCCAGCTTGGCTGCCTGCTTGATGTGATCGGGAGTATTGAAGTCGGGCTCACCTACGCTCATGTTGATGACGTCGATGCCCTGGGCTTTCATTTCTGAACTCTTCTGTGACATTGCCAGCGTGGCTGATGGGGCCAGACGCTGCAGTCGGTTTGATAATTGTGCCATGTTCGTTGCAAATTTGGGTGCAAATGTACTACTTTTAAGTGAAAAACGAGTCGGGAATAGTGATTATTTTACTATCGCGACTCGTTTTTTTTGTTATTTTCACTTTTATTTCAGGTGAAGCATGTGTCCCATGCGGTTTTTCTTCGTTTCCAGATAACGCAGGTTGAAGGGATTGGGCGTCACCTCGATGGGTACGTTCTCGATGATCTCGAGGCCATAGGCCTCCAGTCCTACGCGTTTCACGGGGTTGTTGGTGAGCAGGCGCATCTTGTGTACACCCAGATGGCGCAGCATCTGGGCACCGCAGCCGTAGTCGCGCTCGTCGGGCTTGAAGCCCAAGTGTACGTTGGCATCCACGGTGTCGTAGCCTTCCTCCTGCAGTTTGTAGGCAGCGATCTTGTTCATCAAGCCGATGCCGCGACCTTCCTGCTGCATGTAGATCACCACACCTTTGCCTTCCTTCTCGATGGCCTGCATGGCCTTGTGGAGTTGTTCGCCGCAGTCGCAGCGCTTCGAACCGAGGATATCGCCCGTCATACAGGAGGAGTGTACACGTACGAGGATGGGTTCATCGTCCTTCCACTCGCCCTTGATCAGTGCCAGATGCTCCAGGCCGTTACTCTTCTGACGGAAGGGGATCAGGCGGAAGTGACCGTAGTCGGTAGGCATGTCCACCTCTTCGCCCACCTCGATGAGCGACTCTTTCTTCAGGCGGTAGGCGATCATATCCTTGATGCTGATAATCTTCATGTCCCATTCCTTGGCGAGTTCCATGAGTTGGGGCAGGCGGGCCATCGTACCGTCCTCGTTCATGATCTCCATCAGGGCACCGGCAGGGTATAGACCTGCCATACGACAGAGGTCAATGGTGGCTTCGGTGTGGCCGCTGCGACGCAGTACGCCGTTCTCCTGGGCATAGAGGGGGTTGACATGTCCCGGACGTCCGAAGGTCTCAGGACGGGAGGCGGGATTGGCCAGTGCCTTGATGGTCTCGGCACGGTCGTGGGCAGAAACGCCGGTGGTGCAGCCCTCCAGTTTGTCGACAGTTACGGTGAAGGGCGTGCCCAGTACCGAGGTGTTGTCCTGCACCTGATGGGGCAGGTCGAGTTCCTTGCAGCGTTCGATGGTGATGGGGGCGCAGAGCACGCCACGGGCGTTCTTCAGCATGAAGTTCACCTGCTCGGGGGTGATCTTCTCGGCGGCGATCACCAGGTCGCCCTCGTTCTCGCGGTCTTCGTCATCGACCACGATCACGAACTTGCCTTCTGCGAAGTCTGCTACAGCCTCTTCTATTGTGTTGAGCTTAAATGATTCCATATTGTTTACACCTTATTATATATTAGTCTATATGTATCTGAAGTCCTGCCTTCTTCTGCGCTTCGGCATATTCCAGTACCCGTGGGAGAATGCGCTCGCTCGTCTGGCGGATGGTGCGCAGGTCTCTGTACAGACGCAGACGGAAGCGGATCATCCTGAAGTAGAAGAAGGCACCCACGGGCAGGCACAGGCCTGTCACGATGTTCAACCACTTCTGACGGAACGGTCGGGTGTGGGCGTGTGTGGCAATGACAGGATAGTTGTTCAGCAGCGTGAGGATCAGTTTGTCGCGTGAGTAGCCCAGATCCTCTATGGCCACCTCGAGCGTCGTGTTGAGATGCTCGATCTCCTGGTCGTTGCCTTCATGGAAGAACACGTCGATGGGGTTCGGCCAGCGCAACAGTTTGTGGTTCTCGCTGTAGGCCGCGATGTCCCTGTTGACATTGGTCAGCAGACCGGCGTCGATCTTGTATTTCGGATCCTCGATGATCACTTCCTTACGGTAAATGTGGCGCTTCTGGCGCAGACCCAACATGCGCATGGCGATACCTTTGTAGAGGTCCATGTTGAACACGGTGGAGTCTTTGTTGGCCTTATAGGTGAAGAACACGGCAATCGGCGTGAGCACCATCGTGGAGATGGTCTGTCCGAACCACACCTGCCACTGGCCGTCGCGCGCCATGCGCATGCCCGAGTTGTCGAAGATATAATAGACGATGAACACCAGCACGGATACGACCACCGGCACACCGAGTCCGCCCTTACGGATGATGGCGCCCAAAGGGGCTCCGATAAAGAAGAAGATCAGACACGACAACGACAAGGTGAACTTCTTGATAGCCTCGATCTGGTGCTGACGGTAGTTGCGGTGCATGTATTTGGCATATTCCATCTTCATCTCCATGTCTATCATCACCTGCTGGACGCTTGACAGGGCGTTCTTCACGGCCACCTGTTTCATCTGGGACGACTGGTTGGCATATATGGAGTCGAAGGGTTTTGTGGAGGCTTCCAGCGCCTTCACCATCTTGATGGAGTCCTTGTCCTGAAAATCAGGCTGGCGGAAATAGTAGTTCTTCGCATCCTTATAGAAGGCCAGTCCCACGCTGTCATTGTACTCACGGATCGAGTCGAGGTCGTGGAGAATCTTGCCGAGACTCTTGGCACGGGCGTCGCCCGCCACCTCGTTCATGTCTGTCAGGTTGAAACCACTGTCGAAGTCAAGGACGATACGTTTCGAGGAGAACGTCTCCCTGCGGTAGGGGACGGCGGCACTGTTGGCGAGATCCTGTGAACGCATGTTCTCAAACCACTCGCCGCTATAGAGCTGTAGCACGAGGTGCTTCTTCTCTGCCGTCGATTGCATCATGCCCGAGTCGGCGAGAATGATCGCCTGGTCCTCGTAACTGCCTGTCTGACGGTAGATCATTATGCCATAGAGCATACCCGTGTTCAGGTCTTTCTTCTGCACATAGATGTTCGACCCTGGGATACCGTCGTAGAAGATGCCCTCGGGGATCTCGAGTTCCGGACTCTTCTGCTTCATCGAGATCAGCAGCTGGTAGAAAGAGAGGTTGGATTTCGGATAGACCACATCCTGGAAGAAATAAGAGACGCATGAGATCAGACACACGATGACGATCAGGGGGCGGAAGGCCTGCATCAGGGAGATGCCTGCAGCCTTGATGGCCGTCAGCTCGGAACTCTCACCCAGGTTTCCGAAAACGATCAGCGAACTCAGCAGGATAGCGAGGGGTAGGGCCTGGGGCAACAGCATCAGTCCCATGTACCAGAAGAACTGTGCCAGCACGTCGAGCGACAGACCTTTGCCGATCAGTTCATCGACATAGCGCCACAGGAACTGCATCATCAGCACAAACTGGCAGATGAAGAATGTTCCCATAAACAGCATACCAAACTGTTTGGTGATGAATATGTCTAATTTCTTAATCCCTGGCATTTCAGGGTGCAAAGGTACATGTTTTAATTAAGAATTAAGAATTTAGCCACATTTTTTAACGCTTATAGGCCGCTTGCCCTGTGTAATCTGTCGAGATTGCTCTCCCAGAGGATCTTCAGACCGTCGGCATCGTCGTCTTCAGCGAAATCGGTGATGAAGAGGGTGAGGTAGTGGGTTAGGTCGCTCTTTCCGATGCGCATCTCCCAATAGGCATCCTCGTCCATCTCGTCGTCGTAGTCCCATTTCAGTCTGATGTGGTCGTATTTCACATATTCTATAAGGTGTGCCTTGCGGATGTCCTGCTGGGTCCATGGCTCTCCCCAGGTGAAGGTGAAGATGCCGTCCTCCTCTGTGACGTGGTCTGCCAACCATCGTCCAAGACCGTGTGCACTGCTGATCTGTTCCCAAATGATGTTTGGCGACTTCGTTGTCAACGGGTATTCAATATCTATTCGTTGCTTTCCCATAAGCGTTTTTGTCTGTTTGTTATTGGTAAAGGGGATATCTATGCCACAAAATTACGAAAAATCTGCGAAATAAAAAATATTTTCCCGAAAAATTTTGCTGGTTTGAAAAATTTGTGTACCTTTGCACCCGCTTAACAGCAGATGGCGGGATAGCTCAGCTGGTTAGAGCGCATGATTCATAATCATGAGGTCGCCGGTTCAATCCCGGCTCCC
>ONNY01000146.1 GCA_900319305.1 uncultured Prevotella sp. | reverse complement strand
AAGATCAGCGCAATACCCGTAACGGACATTACAACTTTTCTACCAATTGATGAATTGATTAACCACATAAGTTGTTGAAATTAAATTATTTATAAAAAATTATATACCCTTGCGTACCTTATTTTAGGTAATTAACATTGGCTTTAGACCGCAAAGATACTATAAAAATATGAACTTTCAAAGTTTTTTGGACGAAAAATGCATATAAAATTCAAATTTTATGCTTACTTTTGCGGAAAATTAGAAAAAGAAGAATGAAATTGAACTATGATGTGTTGGTAATTGGGGGTGGTCACGCAGGTTGTGAGGCCGCCTGCGCCAGTGCCAATATGGGAGCCAAAACCTGTCTGGTCACGATGGACATGAACAAGATTGCGCAGATGTCGTGCAATCCTGCCATTGGTGGAATTGCCAAGGGGCAGATTGTGCGTGAGATCGATGCGCTGGGTGGTCAGATGGGACTTGTGACAGATGCTACCTCGATTCAGTTCCGCATGTTGAACGTGGGTAAGGGCCCGGCAATGTGGAGTCCTCGTGCCCAATGCGACAGAGGGAAGTTTATCTGGGAATGGCGAAGGATGCTCGACCAGACACCCAACCTCGACATCTGGCAGGATCAGGCCGACGAGTTGCTGGTAGAAAACGGCGAGGCTGTTGGTGTGAGGACCATTTGGGGTGCAGAGCTCTACGCCAAATGCATAGTCATCACAGCAGGAACCTTCCTCAACGGCCTGATGCACATCGGACGGAAGATGGTGGCTGGTGGACGCATTGCCGAACCCGCTGTTGCCCATTTCACCGAGAGTATCACCCGTCATGGTGTGGTGTCGGCTCGTATGAAAACAGGTACGCCCGTCCGCATCGATAAACGTTCCGTCCATTTCGAGGATCTGGAAGAGCAACCTGGTGAGAGCCGTCCCTATCAGTTCAGTTATATGAATAAGAAAGGCGCACTCAAGCAACTGCCCTGTTGGACGGTGAACACGAACCCAGAAGTTCACGAGATGCTACGAAGCGGACTTGAGGACTCCCCACTCTATAACGGACAGATCCAATCGATAGGTCCTCGTTATTGCCCTTCCATCGAAACGAAACTCGTTACCTTCCCTGAACGCGAAAAGCATCCGCTGTTTCTGGAACCAGAGGGTGAGGATACCAATGAGATGTATCTTAACGGCTTCTCATCATCGCTCCCGATGGATGTACAGATCGAGGCACTCAAGAAAATGCCAGCCTTCCGCGATGTGAAAGTGTATCGTCCTGGCTATGCAATAGAGTATGATTTCTTTGATCCGACCCAACTCAACCATTCGTTGGAATCGAAGATTATCCCCAATCTCTTTATGGCAGGACAGGTGAATGGTACGACTGGTTATGAGGAAGCAGGCGGACAAGGAACGATGGCCGGTATCAATGCGGCACTCAAGGCAGGATTTGCTGGCAGTTCAAATGGTAAGACCTTCAATCCATTCGTACTGCATCGCGATGAAGCTTATATCGGCGTACTCATCGACGACTTAGTGACGAAAGGTGTGGATGAACCATACCGCATGTTTACTTCAAGAGCTGAATATCGTATCCTGTTGAGACAAGACGATGCCGATGCACGTCTGACGGAGAAAGCCTACGAACTCGGATTGGCGAAACGTGACCGTTTTGATTGGTGGATGCAGAAGAAAGAAGCCATCGAAGAAATCGAGCGTTTCTGTCAGGAGTTCGCCATCAAACCTCGACTTATCAATTCCGGACTCGAAACCCTTGGTACTACCCCACTCCAGTTTGGTTGCAAATTGGCCGAACTCGTGAATCGTCCTCAACTGAATCTTGAAAACCTCTCAGAGGTCATCCCACAACTGAAAGAAGTACTGAATCGTCCGATTAATCGTCAGGCAGAGATCAGAGAGGCGGCAGAAGTGAGAATGAAATATAAAGGTTATATCGAGCGTGAGCGGATGGTAGCAGACAAGATGCACCGGTTGGAGAATATCAAAATTCGTGGACATTTCAACTACGAAGAACTGCAAGGGCTCTCTACCGAAGCACGTCAGAAACTGACCAAGATACAACCAGAGACTTTGGCACAAGCCAGTCGCATCCCAGGCGTCTCTCCCAGCGACATCAATGTGATGTTGGTACTGATGGGGCGCTAATGTTCCACGTGAAACAATTAACAAGTAACAAACTTATAACTCATTGATTATGAACAACCAAACATTGATTGACAATCTGCGTTGCATACCAGATTTTCCCAAGAAGGGCATCAACTTCAGAGACGTGACTACGCTCTACAAGAATGCCGAGTGTGTACAGATTATGCTCGACGAACTCGAGGCGATCTACAAAGACAAAGGTATCACCAAGATCGTTGGTATCGAGAGTCGTGGTTTTATTATGGCCTCTGCACTCGCAGGTCGCCTGGGTTGCGGAATTGTGATGGCACGCAAACCAGGTAAGTTGCCCGCTACGGTTATTAAAGAGTCATTCTCTAAAGAGTACGGTGTGGATACCATCGAGATGCACCTCGACGCTATCGATGAAAACGACGTCGTTCTAATTCACGACGATCTGTTGGCAACTGGTGGTACAGCCAAAGCCGCCTATAATCTGGTTCAGCACTTCAACCCCAAGAAAGTCTACATGAACTTCATCATTGAAATCAAAGACGAAGGACTACATGGACGCGACGAATTTGAGGGTATTGATCTGACCACACTCATAACGATCTAAGATACGTTTCACGTGAAACATTGGAGATGACAAAGGAAGAGAACGAGAAGCGTTTAGCCTATCTGAAAGGTATTGTAAGTAGGTTGCCAGAAAAGCCTGGCAGCTACCAATACTATGACGAGAATCATACCATCATCTATGTGGGTAAGGCGAAGAATCTCAAAGCGAGAGTCTCGTCTTACTTCCACACGGAAGTGGATCGTTTCAAGACAAAGGTGCTCGTCAGTAAGATCCACGATATCAGTTATACGGTGGTGAATACGGAGGAGGATGCGCTGTTGCTTGAAAACTCGCTCATCAAGAAGTACAATCCACGCTATAATGTCTTGCTGAAAGACGGCAAGACTTACCCTTCCATCTGCGTCACCAACGAGCTCTTCCCACGCATCTTCAAGACCCGTACGATCAACAAGAAATGGGGCACTTATTATGGTCCCTACTCCCATGTGGGTAGCATGACAGGCGTACTCCATCTGATCAAGGAACTCTATCATCCTCGCACTTGTAACACCTCTCTGACGAAAGAGGGTGTTGCATCGGGAAGATACAAGGTCTGTCTGGATTATCACATCAAGAAATGCATGGGGCCCTGCGTAGGAAAACAGAGCCAGGAAGACTATCAGAAGAACATCCAACAGGCTCGTGAGATCCTGAAAGGAAACACCCGTCAGGTTCTGCGAGACCTGAAGGAAGAGATGCTGAAACTGAGTGAAGAACTACGCTTCGAAGAGGCAGAAGAAGTGAAGCGCAAATACATCATGCTCGACAGTTTCGTAACCCATAGCGAGGTCGTAAGTCATACCATCAACAACGTGGATGTATTCTCAATCACCAGCGATGAAAAACTCGCATTTATCAACTATATCCACGTATCCAACGGCAGCATTAATCAGAGTTTTACGATTGAATACAAGAAGAAACTTAACGAGACAGATGAAGAACTGCTGCAGTTGGGTATCATCGAACTGCGCCAGCGATTCAAGAGCGATGCCAAAGAGATCATCGTACCAGAAGAGGTAGATGTAGAACTCGAAAATGTCGCCTTCACCATCCCCCAAAGAGGCGATAAGAAGAAGCTGCTCGACTTGTCGATTATGAACGGTAAACAGTATAAGTTAGACCGTCTGAAACAAGCCGAAAAACTGAATCCCGAACAGAAGCAGACGCGCCTGATGAAGGAGTTACAAGACAAACTCCACCTGCCTAAACTACCCTATCATATCGAGTGTTTCGACAACTCGCAAGGCGATGAAACCCAGCAAAAAAGACTATAAACACTTCAATATCAAGACAGTAGAGGGTCCTGACGACTATGCTTCGATGAAAGAAGTGGTGCATCGCCGCTATACACGTCTCGTAGATGAAGAACAACCCCTACCCGACCTCATTATTGCAGATGGCGGAAAGGGCCAGATGGAGGTGATCCGCGAGGTGATCCAGGATGAACTGAACCTTGATATTCCCATTGCCGGACTCGCCAAAGACGATCGGCATCGCACCAACGAATTGCTTTATGGCTTCCCACCTATTCACGTCGCCCTGAAGACAGATTCTGAACTCTTCCATGTGTTGACACATATCCAGGATGAGGTACACCGCTTTGCCATCGAATTCCACAGAAACAAGCGTTCTAAGCGCGCTTTACACTCTGAGTTGGATGACATCAAGGGCATTGGCCCCAAAACGCGTGACGGG
>ONNY01000026.1 GCA_900319305.1 uncultured Prevotella sp. | reverse complement strand
AATGGATCTTCATCCCATCTCTCAGCATCGTATCCTCTAATTTCATTAGCCATCGCAATATTGATAATCTTAGAAATTTGTTCTTTATAATTTGTTTGAGGATATAAAGCTGCAATGTTAGCAAGTGCCTTACAAGTCATGGAACATGAATAAATTGCCCATTCTCCCTGAAACTGGGATGGTATTTGTCTGGGCATTGCATCCATTAATTGTTTTGGAGAAGTAGCGACCTTTGAGATGAGGTAATTGGCTCGACGAACAATTTCCGTTTGTTCCTTTACGAGACTTCCTTGTCTGGAAGTCTCGTAAATCACCCAAATTACTTTGGCAAGTATCAATGTTAGGATAAATAGAAGTATTATCATCATATTTGTCTTTTTTTTATCATATCACTCAGACAGACTATGCGTCCTCGTTATCATCTACGAAGTAGTCTTCTTCTGCCATCGCTTTTTTGAAGCTCATGCCGCGAGCCAGTTTGTCGTAGAATGCTTTACGTGAGCGCTTTTCCTTCATAAACATCGCCTTAGTACCTTCAGCATCGGACATGAAGTTCATGCTATGGTCGATACCCATGTCTCGGGCCACAGCCAGAGCATCCTGGTTGGCACCGATATAGGTAAAGAGCCAGTTCTTTTTCTTCAAGTCCTCGACCAGCTGGAAGACCCGCTGATGATTCCACTCTCTCGAAGCATTCTCATAACCATCTGTGATGATGGTCACCAGGGCATTCTCCTCCTCATCGATGTATCGCTGCAGGTTGGTGATAGAGTCGCCCATTGCATCATAGAGAGGCGTGTTGTCTGTAGGCTGATAATCTTTCTCGTTGAAGTCGGATACCTTCGTGATGGGCATACGGTCATAGACTGTGGCAATGTGTTTGCCGTTGAACACGACCAGACTGAGCATCTGTTCCTGATCGGCATTTTCTTCCTGAGCCGTACGGATGGTCTGAATGGTTTCCACTACACCAGCGATGGCTTCGCTTCTGATGCTGTACATGGAGCCAGAGGCGTCCAGAATGATAAGGTTGTAGATTTTCTGATTCATGTTGTTGATTGTTTTTAATGAGTTAATGAGTTTCTATTAGACATTTTTCTTTAAGTAGATGTAGGCAGGGTAGTTCCCAAGGACGAAGAGTGTTACAGGACACAGCCAGATCTTCTTAGTAAATCCAGCTATCCCACTCACCTCGTAATGAGCACCACCTGTCAGAGAATGGTCTGTGCGTCGCAGTTCTGCATAGCCATCATGCTTCTCCCGTCTTGTTGACGGAATCACCTTTACACGAGTCTCCAAACCATCGTTAGAGAGAAATTCACAGAGGTCATCAGCGCCAGCCACCATCATCAGGTTGTGATGATCAAATGGCCAGTCTGGGAAATCAATATACCAGCAGTCATCATCCTCATGGTTGAATTTCAGCTGATACTCTTTCTTCTTACCGAACACGCTCTTCTGAATCAGAGAGGCAGCGTTCTTCAAATCATTAAATGAATAGTCCATCGTTTTTAGAATTTAATAGTTAAACGTAAATGAGATTTTGTTTCTATCCGGTCATTAGCAATATATATTCATAAAATATTCATATATATTGCTAATGACCGGATTAAACACATAAAATGATTTCGAAACCCTATTCCAGATATTTATTTAGAAGACTTATAATCGTTTGTAATACTTCCATCAATTATGAGTTTTAAAGTGAATAAAGATAATAGCAGATAAGAATATTCAATCCTAAGAGGATCAGATAAAAGAGTATAAAAATGAGCAGGTTCACCATCTGATAGGTGGTATGCCATTTCCTGGCTAACCATTTCAAATCACGAACACAAAGGTAGTAAGCATCGTTGAATGGTAAGTGATAATGTTGCAGCATTTTGATGAAAGCATACACGTATGCGATACCATAGATCAGCAAGACTGCAGATAGTGCCAGCCACCACATCGAAAATGACTCCAGCATCTTGTAGACAGCGACTCCAAAGGGTGCCATGCCAGACAATGCCAGGACAGCCCCCTGCACCCACAGGTTGAACACCACAGATATCTGCTTGTAGGTAAGCCCAAAGAGCTTACCTAACAAGAGCAGGAATAGCACACACAATCCGAATGGCAGTAGTGCCAAGTCAATCCATCTTAGTTTCCTCTTCATGCTAATCATTATTGATGTTTATTTGCATCTGTTTAATATAGATGTATTGGGGATAGTGGCCCAAGACAGTGAGGGTAACAGGGCAAATCCAGATCTCCCGGGTAAAGCCTTCGAGGCCATTCACCTTATACGTAGCACCAGCGAATAATCCAGAGTATTGCTTTACACACTCGAAGTAGCCTTTCAAGTCTGTGCGTCGTTTCTTACTAGGACGTACAAGCACGCGTACACGATTCTCTTTCTTAGTATCAAGGAAGGTCAGCAGATGGTTGGAACCTGCCACCATTGCGAGATTGTATCGGTCGCCGGGCCACGGCATATCGATATACCACATGTTGTCGTCATGGACAAACTTGAGGTCATAAACTTTGCGACGTAAGCCGCAGATTCCTTTTGCATAAACCCGTGCGAGTTTAGCATACATGATTGTACGATTAAACATTAGAACAAGATTTAGTGGAACGCTTCTGGGAGTCTCCCAAAATGCGCTGCAAAGTTACAACATTTTTTCGAAATCTCCAAATTAACCAAATTATCTGATTATCAATATATTGCACATTTGGCACAGTTTTTGCTATACTCGGACTTTGCCGTAAAAATCAGTTTACTTGAGCATTTTCAATCAAAAGAATGCATCAAGCACTTTTTCGAAGATGTCATTGGGTGATACCCGGTTAAAGAGATTCATACATGTCTGGAGTTTTAGCACATCGATGCTGCTGCCCATAATGGCATCAATATCCCGTTTGCCTTCATGGATGAGCAAGGCTTCGGAGATTTCCCTGAGTCGTGCCCCAAGGACGGGATGGGCAAGATATGCACGAGCTTCGTCAATGCCATCCAGACCATAATACTCTGAATTGTAGCTGTGACCAAGTCCTTTCTGCTGAGGGAAGATATACCAGATCCAGTGTCCGCGTTTGCGTCCATTACGGATATCGTCAAGGGCATCAGCGTAGTCAGCAGCCTGAGCTGTCACGAAACGCTCCAGATCATATTCCTTTGTTGACGGTTCTCCGACAATATCCCAGAAAGAAGCAGGAAGAGTAACGTTCTCCACATCGCGGCAACATTCAAAGAGTGGTGCTACCTCACCAATAGAGTAACCAGCTATGCCACAGCCAATCTCCGTAACTAGGAAGCGTTTCTCAGGGTTCGCCTTGGCAAACTCACAGAATTCTTTGACATATTCGCCCATCACACCTATTCCGCTCATGGATGGGATTGCATAGCTTTTCCCCTGTAAACCATTACCTTGGCCCATAATGGCACCAAAGTTCTCTACTGCAGCTTTTGCAGCTCCACCATAATGGAGTCCTTGCTCGTTGGAACCGAAGACAAACACTTCGTTTGGTGCTAAGCGAGTAATCATGTCTGGAGTAATGCGAGAATCAGGATTATTCGGAGACGCTTCGAGCTTTGCCAATTCCTCGGCTTGGACAATC
The DNA here is from genome assembly GCA_900319305.1 of uncultured Prevotella sp. Lineage (GTDB taxonomy): Bacteria > Bacteroidota > Bacteroidia > Bacteroidales > Bacteroidaceae > Prevotella. The sequence continues at coordinate 10,698 of ONNY01000026.1, read as the reverse complement.
GCAACTTGCTTTTTCCATTCCTCCAGAAAATCCTTCATGTTGTACTTCACATCATCCAGCTCTTCATTCTTGAAGATGCCACTCTTAGCCACATACTCCTTGATTTTTTTTCTGAGCGTTGCCTCAGTCTTGAAAACCGCCAGTTTCTTGGGATCGGCCTTGAAAGAGAAAGACTTTCCTGTCTTCTTCCCATTTACTGTTTCAAACTTGATTGCTGTAATCTGAATTTCCATATCCTCCTTTGTTTAGTGATTAACGTCTATACTATAATACCAAATCTTACTAAAAAGTAACCATTCAAAAATCATTGCCACCTGTATTTATTCTTGATTTGTCTAAAAACAGGAATATCTGAAACAGAATCAAATAATAGGATGCTTGATCTGAACTTGATAATATCATCACCGAATATCTCGTAAGCAGAATACTTGTTGTTAAGAACTGCCTCAGTGATTTCAATAAGATGATGTCTCAATACAGGATGGTTAATGTACTGGTATGCTTCCAGCCGTCCATTGATGCCATAAAATAATGCTGGTCGGCTATGAGTTCCTTTGATACCAGCCATTTGTGGGAAGATGTACCAGATCCAATGCGTTCTTTTGCATCCGGACTTGACTTCTTGAAGAGCCTGGGCATAGGAGCTGACTTCGTCACCCTCGTTAACTCCTCGGCCTGCACCATCATGAGCATTCAGGAACCTCCTCAGATTGGGGCACCGTTCATTTACAATTGATTCCATGAAAAGGTCATCTGGCCCTATTTGACTATCAAGCCTATTCATTAATTGATGCGCTTCAAGGCAACCAAGTAGAGCGAATTCTATCAGACTTGCCCTAAGTAGCCGAATCTTATTTCTATCTTGTATCTCTGAGGCGATATCTTGTTGGAGCAACAACGAACACCAGGGCTTATAACAAGTGTTCATGAAATCGTCATCAATACTCAATGCCATAAACCCGAATCGAGTTAGGACGAAAACATCATTTGCATTTTCAGTCCCTTCGTAAACAGGGAATAGAGACAACGGCACCTCCAAATCATTCTTGGCCTCTGTTTTACGCTTCAAGGATATGAAGGCTTTATAGTCTTCATACAACTTAATGTCGTGTTCCGTCTTTGGGAATCTATTATATACAAAGTCTTTGTCTATTTGGTTCATATTTACCAATGGTACTTTTTAATGAGTTGCTTAAAAACTGGTTCATCGGATAAAGATGCAAAGAGTAGGGCGCAAGTACGGATTTTCATCACGCCTAGTTTGCTAAAGACATCATAAACAGGCTTGTCACTATCCAATAGCACCTGAATCGCTTTGATGAGTCGCTCTCTGAGAATTGGATGTTCGATGTAAGCCTTAGCTTCCTCGCGTCCGTTGAGACCATAAAAGTCTGTCAGTTGACTTGTTCCCTCTCTTTTTAGCTGAGGATAGACATATCGAACCCAACACTCAAAAGAGGGCTTACCTTCCTGGATTTCCTTCAAAGCCAGTTCGTATAGGGTGTTATCACCTCTTTTACCCTCTTGTGCCGTTAAAAATCGTTGTAATCCTTCTTCCATTTACAAATTGTTTAATGAATCTCGTCCATATATAAATGCCTTTTTCCTTGAAAAGGTAAACAACTAAGATGTTAAAATTCCAGGCGGAAGCCTTTTTCTTTCATCTCGTTATAGCTTTCAGGATTAAACTTGTAGAGAAATGCTACTTTCTTGTTGGGCATTGGGAGCGTTTCGTCAAGTTGGGTCAGAATGCCCAGTTTCAGCATCTTGTTACAGAAGTTGCGCCTGTCGAACTTCACACTGAGGATAGCCTCATAGAGGTGCTGCAACTGGGTCATAGTGAACTTCTCTGGCAGCAACTCGAAACCGATTGGCTCGAAGTGAATCTGACGGCGCAGTTCATTGGTGGCCTCACGCAAAATCAGATCGTGGTCGAACGCCAATGACGGCACCTTGTCGAGCGGGAACCACTGGGCCTTGGCAGCATCGTCGCCAGCTTTTACTTCGCTGAGACGCACCAAAGCGAAATAGGCAATCGTGATGACACGCTCACGAGGGTCACGATCCACACCAGAGAAAGCATGGAACTGATGGATATAGGCATCCTTCAGTCCTGTTTCCTCATACAATTCGCGTTTGGCTCCCTGAAGAGCCGTCTCGTCCATCTTCAGGAATCCGCCAGGGAACGCCCAACGCCCCTTGAAGGGGTCAATACCGCGTTCAATCAACAGGACATTGAGTTTTGTCCCGTCGAATCCGAATATCACGCAATCCGTTGTGACACACGGATGCGGATACTGATAGTGATACTTTAATTCTTCCATTGTATTTACTTGTTATTATTGATTACAAACCTCGTTGAACCGCTCAATCACATCAGCTAATGGCGGATCAAGCCTGTCAAGACATTCGTTAAGAATATCGTCGGGAACTTCACAGACAGCTGCTGCAATACCACCGGCAATAGCCCCTTGGGTGTCGGCATCGCCACCCAGAGAAACGGCTTCCCTTATTGTTTTTTCGTATCCCATAGGGGAGGAGATATTCTTTATCGCACAATAGATCGCCTCTGGAACAGATCCCTGACATGTTACATCGAATGTATAGAATTTGCGTATATCACTCCAATCTTTTTTAATTTCATCTAAATCATAGAAACAAAAGTCTTTTAAGAATTTCTTTCCTTTTTCAATCCATTCATCGTTTCTCAACAAGAAGATAGATGCTGCAACAGCTTGTGCTCCGATAATTCCTTCTGGATGATTATGTGTAACTTCAGCAGAAATTTGCGCTAATTCAAGAGCTTCTTCGAGTGTCTTGGCATAATAACCACAGGGACTCACACGCATGGCAGAACCATTTCCAAACGAGTTGTAAGGCGCCGTCAGATGGCCTTCAAGCCATCTTCCGAACATTCCGCCATAGCCTCTGTGTGGAAACTCATCACCATAGCGGTGCATGATTTTGACCAGCTGCTCGTGCGTGTGTCTGGGATCATCCACTAGCCACTCTGCTACTGCACAGGTCATCACAGTGTCATCAGTAAATTTTGACCGTGGAGTGAACAACTTGAAATTCATGTCCTTTGTCTTGTGAAACTCATAGGCAGAACCAATGATGTCACCACAGACAGCTCCGATAATTCCTTTGTTTTGCATTCTGTTCTTTTTTGTAGTTTATAATTTGTTGTCTAATCTCAGTACTAAGCAGCAGTGGGCAGATCCTTAAAATCCGCCCCTTCTTGCATCATTTCCATCATCCTCCTCAAAACCTTATTTTTCTTACTCTTCACACTATTTCCATTCCTATAACCAATCCTCTTCGCAATCTCTTCCATTCTACATCCATCCACATAATAACTCTCCAAAATCATCCTATCCACTTTCTTCAACTTATTCCAAACTCTATCCAACCTCTCAAAGATCTCATCTTCATTTCCTCTCTCTTCCATCACATCAAACATCTCCTCAATTCCTCTTTCATCATCATCCCTCATCTCATAACCCCTTTCATAAATCCTATCCAAACTCTCTATATCCTCATTTACCTTTCTCAAATAATGCATCCCAATATTTCTACAAATCCTAACCAGATAACCAACCAAACTCTTCTCCTTCAACTCAACCCCCTTACTCATCTTTTCCCATAACACCAAACATCCATCATCATAAACCTCTTCTAAATCTTCAAACCTCAAACTTTTAAACCTTCCCATCAATCTCAACAACACATTCTCTCTTTCACCATCCACCACCTTATTATATATAAGGCTACTAACACCCTGAAGCCCTCTCTTTTCTTCCATCAGAGACAGCTTCTCAACTACTTCATTCTCAAAACCACTTACCTTAATAATTTTAATCATACCCCCTTATTTTAAATCATTGCGTAATATTTACGCTGCAAAAGTACAACAAATATTTTATTCCTGCAAGTTTTTATGCGTATTTTTTACGCAGCTGATTACTTTTTTCTGTTTTATGGCAATATTATATGCCTGATGTTGGGTTAAAATTTAAAAAATAGGTGATTTATGATGAAGATTAATGTTTATTCGGAGAAAAGTGGTAACTTTGGGGCAGAATCAAAAATGAAGCCCATGATTATTATTGAATCCAAGAAGAAACCGCTTGAACCAGGTAAGAAAGACAAAAATGGTAAGCCAATTCTGTCGCTGAAGGAGAAGTATCCTGATGCGATGATCATCGACGTGACGAGCAAGGCACAGGATGAGTTCGTCAAGTTCAGTCCCTTCTATCCCATTGGTGGTATTCCTGTTCCGTTTACTGAAGGCCTGGTGGCAGTATCTGTCGAGGGCATCTGGCAAGGTCTGAAGGTGTTTGAAGATGTAGATATTGACACATCTTTATTCTCTAAGCGTGATATGAAGAACATGAAACGTACTACAAGAAAATATGGACCTATGCGGGGACATCGCAAGGGCGTTCATGGCGAGGAACTGCTTGGCTATCTCACCGCTCGTAAGGAGATTTATCTGAAGTGCTACAAGTGGGTATTGGAAAACAAGCTCCAGAAACTGGTAACAGCCATTCGTATCATCTCAAAGAACAAACCTGTGGTGTTGCTCGACTACAACACCAATCCTGATGTATGGAATCCCAAGAGTCCTCTCTCGCACGCTTCGCTGATCAAGGCATACATTGAAGGTAACTATCCAGAATAACTTAAAATATGATGAATATGGAACATAAACAGTTTACATCTATACGCTCATTGACCCAAGAGGAATATGGTCAGGTTCAGACGCTCTGCGACATCATTAAGGCAGCCAACGAAGAAAAGCATTTCAAATCTACTCAAGAAGTCTTTGAAGGCATATCCCCTATCATGGCCAGATATATAAAACGGGGAACAATCGGGGAGTTGACGCGGCATCATATTGAAGCGGGATTGTTGAATGATGAAAGCCTTTTCAGTGATGGACAACTTGATTGTGATGCACTAAGAAAGAAGCTTCTTGAAAGTATCACGACTGACAAGGATGACAAGTTTGAAAGAATCATGGCCCAACGAGACGTTTTCAAGTTTGTTGGATTACTGATGTATTTCAACTGTTTTCGCAAATATACTTCAGTTGAACAGATCCGTGAAGACTTTTGTCAACACTTATTCAATGAAGAAAAGCCTGATGGAGACCTTAGTAAAAGTTGGCTCAATGACAAAATGTTCTTCTGTTACCCTATGGGCGGACATGCCTATCCTTATTTCTCCTTCTTCTGGGCTCTTGACTCCCTATGGGAATGTGTGTCTGATGAAAACGGTGTTCTCGATAACGAGAAACTGCAGAATAAGATGATTGACGAATATCAGAAGTGCAAAAAGGAAATGGGGCTTGAGGCATTAGTAGATGCTCATTATTCTGATGATGGACCTTGTCATCCTGAAGTGTTTTTCCCCAATACAGAAGAATTCTATGGGCCAGTTTTGGTGGCAGTAGAGAACGAGCGGAAATTCATAGAATCTTGTGGCGAAGGTAAAGGTCCCAACCGTTATCCGTATGGGTATGAGGGCGCATTACTTCAGAGAATTCGCACCAAAAAACAGGGGAATGACTGAGTATCAATTGTTTGGTCGTAACATCTTGATTAAACGCGTGGGATGCGGGAAAGGGGACTCCATGGGAGTTCCCATTCCGCCGAGCCTCAATCTTTTCGTCAAAGTGACGAATGGATGTAATGCGAACTGTCCTTTCTGCTCAAATGCCGGTCACACACAGGAGCGTCATCTATTTGATGTGGATAAACTGTTTGCCTGTATTGATGAAATATTGAATCAGCGTATTGTCCTGAACCGATTGAACATCACGGGAGGCGAACCTTCGATTGTGCCAGAGACAGTGAACCGAATCATAGAGAGGCTTGATGCATCACCAGACTATCAACGCATTCATTTACATTTGAACACAAATGGCCTGTTACCAAAGTCACAGGAAATGATGCGCATCACACGCTTCGACTCTATCTCTATTTCCATGCACCATTATGACATGAGTGTCCTCTCAGAGCTATACAACTGCCACATACCTTCAAGGGCAATAGATTTTGAAGGTATAGACATCAGCAAAATCAATCTGAGTTGTAATCTCATCAAGGGGTATATAGATTCACCCGAGGAAGCCAAGAAGATGCTCGACAAGACCATTGACATCGGTATTCCCAGAATAGGATTTGTGGGGCTTATGCCTGTCAACAAATACAGCAAGGAGCATTTCATCGATCTTGAAGAGATCAGGATCGACAGCATTCCTCACGTTTATTTTACCAAATCCAAGAACAGAGGACAAAACTGCAAATGCAGCAACTACCTCTATAATAGAGATGGGAAAATATTGGAAATCTATATGCGCAATTATATGAACCCGAACTATTGCGAATCGTCGGTGGTCTTCGACGGCCAGCATCTAAGGCAGGGGTTTCACGATAACAATATTATTTACTGATAATGACGGATACAGAAGCACTTTTTGAAACCAGAAAAGATATAAGCGATTACAACACCTCCTATCCTTTGCATCCTTCCGACTGGAGTTCCTGGAAGACATCTGATAGGCTCTCTTTTGACGACATCGAAGACTTGTCGTTTTACATACACATCCCTTTCTGCCAGAGTTTGTGCAGGTATTGCGAATACATCAAGTATAAAAAGACATCAGCGTCCATCGAGCGCCAATATCTGGATATCGTTGACGGCGACATGCGTGAGTTTGCAGAGCAATCTGCAACTGGTAAAACCGTCTTGCAGGGATTTGACATTGGAGGAGGCACTCCTACATCCTTAAGTACTCAAAACTTCGCAAGGCTTATTGAGATGTCTGCCGGATATGCGAGACGCTTCAAAAGGGCAGAACCCTTTAAAGGCAGCATAGAAGCGACGTTTAACACGATTGACGAGGACAAGATAGCCATCATCAGCGACCATTCTGATATCTTCAGCCGAATCTCTTTCGGATTGCAGAGCACAAGTTGTGCCTTTCTGCGGGATAACAACAGAGATAATGGACAGATACAAAGGATGGCCGATATCTTCCACAGCTGCAGGCAGCAAGGGATCAACACCATCAACCTGGATCTTATGTATGGCTTTGTCAATCAGACGAAAGAAGAAATAGAAGCAACAATGAAGGTCGTGGGACGATTGATGCCCGAACATCTCACTGTCTACGAACTGCGAACTAATATGCTCAATAGGTATCCCATTGCCACTGCTGAGCAACGGTTTGAACAGTATTCGTATCTCTATGATTTAATAACAAGGTTGGGATATAAAGGACGTTTTGGCATGAATACATTTTCATTGATTGGTGACTATGGCTTGTCGTCGTACCTTCAGCATCGCATGATAAAGAACGGATCCTATAAAGGATTCGGTATCGCTGCCCAGAGTAAAAACGACACCGGTCTTTCATATAATATCGGGAAAAACGGTGAATCGCTGGAATGCTGCCTTTCTAGGAGCACTTTTGAGAAAGACGGTGATTCTTACATACTTCCGCCAAGAGAGCTACTTTCAAAATATATCGCCATCAGTGGCTATTGCGGCATGACAGACTTGTCTGTGATGGAGAAGATACTTCATTCAGATCCTAACATGGTATTTGAAAAGGAGCTGGCCTTCTTGCTGAACAACCATTACATTGAAAAGAACGGCACGATGCTATATCTGACACCCGAAGGTTTTCTTCATTATGGTGCTGTCCTTTCTTTGTTTTATAACAGGCCTTGTTAATCTAATCATAATCCCCAGCCGAGCGGTTGGGGATTATGTTTATTTACGATCGTCGATGTTGTCGCCGTCGGTGGGGGACATCTCTTCCTTGAAGTCGGTGATGCCTGCTTCCACGAGGATGTTGTACCAGGTGATGAGCTTCTTGATGTCGCTGTTGTGAACGCGCTCCTGATCCCACTCCGGGAGTACCTTGGTGAAATAGGCGCGGAGTTCGTCGCCTGAGGCTTTCTTCTCGTTGATGCTGGCCTTCTTGCCGTTCTCAAGGGTCTTCAGGTTGTCGAGTACGTCCATCAGGGGCACATCGTCGGTCTCGGTGAACATGGCGATGTCGGCGAGTGACGTGATGCGGTCGGTGGCGAAGGCGGGCATGCGCTTATGGGTGGCATCGAGGGCCTCGACGATGAGGTTGTTGCTGCCACGACTGACGAGTTTGTAAAGGCCGGGCTTACCGGCAATTGCTAAAATGGTTTGTTGCATTGTTCTATAATGTTGTTTAATTGTTGTTCGATGTCTGCCTCTCCGTCGTTGACGAGCTCGAAGTCGGCGCGGGCGACGACCTCTTCCTGCGGGAGCTGCTTGCCCATCCAGGCGAGTACCTGGGTGCGGGAGATGCTGTCGCGCTGCATGACGCGGCGGATGCGCACTTCCAGGGGGGCGGTGACGACGATGACGCGATCCATGAGACGGGAGATGCCCGACTCGTACATGATGGCACTCTCGAGCCACTGGAGTCCGCTTGCCTCGAAGTCGCGGAACACGGCAGGGTGGACGATGGCGTCGATGGCGGCTGAGTTGGCATCGGAGGCGAGCAGGAACCGTGCTACGACGGCTTTGTTGAGCTGTCCCTCCTGGGTGTATGCGTCTGGTCCGATGAGGGCTGTGAGCTGCCTGCGGATGTCGGGGTCGGTGCGGATGAGGCGCTTGGCGGCGCTGTCGCAGTCATAGACCTCGAAGCCCCGCTGGCGGATGCGTGCGCACACATAGCTCTTTCCGCTGCCGATTCCTCCTGCGATGCCGATCTTCATCATTCGTTCTCGATGAGGTAATCGACGAGGGTCACATCGAGGCGTGCACGGGAGATGCCCTGTGGCACGTTCTTCAGCGTGATGCGGCATTTCTCCGAGGGATGGCGCTTGATCTCGTTGTAGTCGGCCACCACGGTGAAGTCTTCCGGACGCAGGTTGCGGTAGATGCTGACGCCTGTGACGAAGCTGACGTTGACCTTGGCGGGGAAGGTGCGCAGCACCTTGCCTTCGGGCAGGTTGATGCCCTGGATGGGTACGCCCTCGATGCTTTCCTCTGTGAGCACGTCGGTGAAGAAGTTGATCTTCACGCGCTCGGGCACCACCTTCACACCCTTGACCTTTGCCAGATTGCAGGCGATGGTGAGCGTGTCGCGGAAGTTGGCATAGTTGAGCGGCTCGGTATAGACCATGTTGATGCTGTCGAGCTTCTCATCTGAGGCATAGACGGTGACGCTGTCGGGCTGGTAGTCCACGCGAGAGATGAAGTAGAGTTCCTCAGGGATCACGCGACCGCTCCATCTGACGGGCACTTTCTTGTGGGTGCCGTAGTTGTAGAAGAACTCCAGCTTCTCGGGCTTGGTGGAGACGATCTTCGAGCTGCTGACGAGCTGCTGATAGACCAGTTTCTGAAGTTCGCTGGCGGGGATGTGGCCTGTGCCGTTGTTGCGCGTGTAGTTCTTGAACGGGATGCGCAGCCGATTCAGGTAGTCGCCATACTGATAGGCCACCAGTATGATGCCCTTGTCGCGGATGGTCATCTTGACGGTATCCACCTCATCGGAGGTGAGTACGGCGTTCTTGGGGATATCTACCACGCTCACGGGGATGGAAAACTCCCGCTCGTAGGTGTCGTTGAGTGTCAATGACAGCCAGAAGATGAACGAGAGGCTCAGGAAGAACAGAAACACCAGAAAATCCCTGTTCGTATTGCTGAACACGAAGTCTCTGAACGTCTGCCACATCTGTCTGACCCCCATCCCTATACCTTATATATAATATATACGACCGGTTCTTACTTCTGCATGGGTGTGCTGGTCACATCCTTGAACACGTAGTTCTTGTCGACAGTGATCACCACGTCGCGGGCGATCTTCACATCGACGGTGTTCTTGGTGAGATCGATGCTCTTCACCGTGCCGTAGATGCCACCACCGGTGACGACCTGCTGGCCCTCGGTGAGCTCGTTCTGGAATTTCTGGATCTCTTTCTGTCGTTTCTGCTGCGGACGGATCATGAAGAACCACATGATGGCAAAGATGGCCACCATCATGATTATCATACTCATTCCGCTTCCCTGTGCTGACTGTGCAGCTAATACTAAGTTCATCATTTCTTATTCTGATTTTTTAATGCGTTGACGTTTGGGTTTCTGGGGGGCTTCCTGCTGCTCCTCGGCCTGAGGCTTTGCCTGATGATGCTTACCACCGGCCTTCTCCTTCTTGGGCTCCATGTGCTTGAGCAGACGACCCGTCTGGATGAGGTTGCGGGCGATGGCATCGAGCATGCCGTTGATGTAGCCGCCGCTCTTACGGGTGGAGTAGAGTTTGGCGATCTCCACATACTCGTTGATGCTCACGCTGATGGGGATGTTGGGGAAGGTCATGATCTCGGCGATGGCGATCTGCATGATGATGACATCCATATAGGCCAGGCGGGAGAAGTCCCAGTTGCGTGAGGCCTCGCTCATGAAGCGCTGGTACTGGGCATCGTTGAGGATGGCGGCACGGAACAGTTTGCGTGCGTATTCCTTCTCCTCATCGCTGTCCCACTCGGGCAGCAGCTCTTCCTTGGCTCCGTTCTGCTCCTTGAAGCGCTTGATGGTCTTCAGCACGAAGGTATCGACGATCTCCTTGTCGTCGTTCCAGTAGAGGCTCTGGTCTTCAAGGATGGCGTCAAGCTCGCTGTTGTTCATGAAGAAGGTCTTGTA
>ONNY01000024.1 GCA_900319305.1 uncultured Prevotella sp. | reverse complement strand
GTACTTATCCACACCTTCTTTAAGTTTCTTCAAGTGGTAGTAGAACACGGAACGTGCCATCCCATTAATCTCCAACAGTATGTTGAGTCCAAACTCCGGCCTTAATGCTTGGATGACTTGCGTCCAGAACCTCTGAGCCTGGACTCCTCTTCTTCCATCAAGGCCTTCGCTTTTTTTAGCAATGCATTCTCTGCTCTCAGGCGAAGGTTTTCAGCCTGCAGTCGCTCTAATTCTGCTTTGGAGTCATACTTTTCTTGCTTTTGCTGCTTCATGTCTTTTGGCTTCCGACCTCGGCGCTTAACCTCATACAACGCACTGTAACCTCTATTACGGACTATACGTACCCATGTCTCAAGATTAGTGCGACTGATGTCTGCGGAGGTGTAAATCTCGCGCAAAGATAAGTCTTTTTCCAGATACAAACGAACTAAATGTTCTTTTTCTGCACAAGAAATCTGCCTGTAGGTCTTATGACGTACTAAACCAGACTCTCCTTGTTCATCATAACGACGTACCCACTCGAGAATCTGATCACGCCCTGTGTGTAGGTCTTTGCATAACTGGACGATGGGTACGCCAGACTTTACCTTTAATACTGTTTCTAATCTTTCTTTTAATGAATGAAAACTACTCATAATGTACCTCTAAAAGCTTTATGTCTAACTTTAGGGGTGCATTTCAAAGATAGGCGGCATCTCGGAAATATCCAAATAAATTTGGTATTTCGCTCGATTTGCACTATCTTTGCACCCATGGAATTAAAAACGGTTTTCATCAATGCCGCTAAGATTATCTTCCCCGTTCTTCTAGGCGGGGCTATTCTGTATTGGATGTACAGAGGTGAGGATTTCGGACGGTTCTACCATGTCATGACCCAGGAGATGGACTGGACGTGGATGCTCCTCTCCTTCCCTTTCGGTATCCTGGCGCAGATGTTCCGCGGCTGGCGATGGAAACAGACATTGGAACCCTTGGGGGAATCGCCCAGAGCCTCAACCAGCATCTACGCCATATTTCTGTCCTACGCCGTCAGTCTGGTGATTCCACGTATCGGAGAGTTCACCCGTTGCGGTGTGCTGAAGCGCTACGAAGGTATCTCCTTCTCAAAGGCCTTAGGAACAGTGGTGACGGAGCGCGCCGTTGATACACTCATCGTCATGGGTTACTCTTGTCTGATTCTGTTGGTGGAGATGAGTATCTTCGGCACCTTCTTCCAGAAGACGGGCACCTCGCTCGACCATATCCTCGACCGTTTTTCGTCGATGGGTTATATAGTCACAGCGATCTGTGCCATCGCCGTCCTCATCCTGCTCCACCTGTTGCTGAAGAACTTCTCTATATATAATAAGGTAAAGATGACGCTGGGCGGTATCTGGGAGGGCGTGCTCTCTCTGAGAGGTGTAAAGGACCTGCCCCTCTACCTGTTTTTCTCTATCGGTATCTGGGTGTGCTACTTCCTGCACTACTACCTCACGTTCTTCTGCTTCGACTTCACAGCCCATCTGGGTATCGGCTGTGCCCTCGTATCGTTTGTCGTTGCCAACTTTGCCGTTATCGTACCAACGCCCAATGGTGCCGGCCCTTGGCACTTTGCCATCAAGACCATGTTGATACTCTATGGTGTTGCCGACGAACAGGCCCTCTGGTTCGTGCTTATCGTCCACAGCGTCCAGACCATGCTCGTCATAGCCCTGGGCATCTATGCCTGGGCAGCCCTGTCATTCACGAATCGTATAACAAACAAATAAATAAGCTATGAGTGAGATTAAGAATCTAAATCCCGTGTGCATCTGGAAGAATTTCTATGCACTGACACAAGTTCCCCGTCCTTCTGGACATCTGGAGAAAGTACAGAATTTCCTGCTCGACTTTGCCAAGCAGGCAGGTGTGGAAGCCTTTAAGGATCCTGCTAATAACATCGTCATGCGCAAGCCCGCTTCTGCTGGCATGGAGAATAAGAAAGGTGTGATCCTGCAGGCACATATGGACATGGTGCCCCAGAAGACACCCGAAAGTACCCATAACTTTGAGACCGATCCTATCCAGCCATGGATTGACGGTGAGTGGGTGAAGGCTAAGGGCACCACCCTCGGCGCCGACAACGGTCTAGGTGTCGCTGCCATCATGGCCATCATGGAGGATAAGACGCTGAAGCATGGACCTATCGAGGCCCTGATCACCGCAGACGAAGAGACAGGTATGTTTGGTGCCAACGCCCTACCCGCAGGCGAGTTGAGTGGCGATATTCTCATGAACCTCGACTCAGAGCACTGGGGCAAGTTCGTTATTGGTAGTGCTGGTGGTATCGACGTAACTGCTACCCTCGACTATAAAGAGGTGGAGACCGATGCCGACGATGCAGCCGTAAAAGTTACCGTGAAAGGACTGCGCGGCGGACACTCAGGACTGGAGATTCACGAGGGTCGTGGTAATGCCAACAAACTGTTGGTTCGTCTGGTTCGCGAGGCCATCGAGGAGTGCGAGGCCCGCTTGGCCTCTTGGCAGGGCGGCAATATGCGCAACGCCATCCCCTTCAAAGCCGAGGCTATATTGACCTTGCCGAAGGAGAATGTAGCCGCCTTGAAGGAACTGGCCCAGGACTGGCTCGAGGACTTCACTGATGAGTACAAGGGTATCGAGAGTGGTATCGAAGTGATCTGTGAAGATGTAGAAACGCCAAAGATGGAAGTGCCTGTTGAGATTCAGGATAACCTCATCAATGCCATCTACGGCTGTCATGATGGTGTGATCCGCATGATTCCCTCCTATCCCAGTGTGGTAGAGACCTCCAGCAATCTCGCCATCATCAACATCGGCGAAGGTAAGGCTTCTCTGAAAATCCTCGCCCGCAGTAGTCGTGAAGACATGAAAGACTATATCGTAAAGACGCTTGAGAGTTGCTTCAACATGGCAGGCATGAAGGTGGAGACCGCCGGTTCTTACGGTGGTTGGGATCCCAACCCAGAGTCAGAAATCCTGCATCTGTTGCTGAAGGAATATAAGGAGCTCTTTGGTGCCGATGGCATTATCCAGGTGGATCACGCAGGTCTGGAGTGCTCTATCATCTTAGGCAAGTATCCGCACCTCGACGTCGTGTCACTTGGTCCTACGATGAAGTCGCCTCACACCACGACCGAGCGTGCCCTGATTGCCACTGTTGAGCCCTTCTGGACACTGCTGAAGAAAACACTTGAGGATATTCCAGAAAAGTAAATTCACTGAAATTGATCGGTAAATTCACTGAATTTGGTCATTAAATTCAGTGAATTTACTATTTAAGACATTATCTTTTCAAAATAAAAACTCCAATAAAATTTGGTTATTTGCTCGCTTATTCGTATCTTTGCAGCCGATAACTCAATTATTAACAAAATTATGGACGATTACCCGGCGGACAATTACAATTTGTAAAGGCGGGGGATGGCGAGCAAGGCTGCTAATCCCTTTGCCGCTAAAACCATTTCACGAACGAAAAAAGGATTAGCACAATGAAGACTTTCTGGAACACCCAAGGCGGACTGACCCAACTCACAGAGTGGCAGCCTAATTGCTGGATACAGGTGACATGCCCCACCGAAGAAGACCAGCACGAACTCGAAGAGAAGTTCAACATCCCCGATTACTTCATGTCGGATATCAGCGATACCGACGAGCGTGCCCGTTATGAGTACGACGACGGTTGGATGCTGATTATCCTGCGTATCCCTTATGTCAAGGAGATCCGCAGTCGTACGCCATATACCACCGTTCCCCTTGGTATCATCCATAAGCGCGATGTCACCATCACCGTCTGCTATTACGAGACAAACATGATGATTGACTTCCTCTCCTTCCAGCAGAAGCGGGGCGAGGGCTTTACTGATCATGTGGATATGATCTTCCGACTGTTCCTCTCCAGTGCCGTCTGGTATCTGAAGCGTTTAAAGCAGATCTCCATGCTCGTGGATAAGGCCAAGCGCAACCTCGATAAGGAGGTGAACAATGAGAGTCTGATCGGTCTCAGCCGTCTGCAGGACTCACTCACCTACTTCCAGACTTCCATTCGTGGCAATGAGAACCTGTTGCAGAAATTGAAGTTCAAATTGCAAATTGACGAACTCGATGCTGACCTGATTGAGGACGTGAATATCGAGATGTCACAGGCCCGTGAGACTACCAGCATCTACTCCGACATTCTGGAATCGACGATGAACACCTATCAGAGTATCATCAACAACAACATGAACACCGTGATGCGTACGCTCACCTCGGTGACCATCATCATGATGATACCTACATTGGTCACTTCCATGTTCGGTATGAACCTGGTCAACGGCATGGAATCTAAACCCTGGGGATTTATCTTTGCAATCATCTTTTCAGTGTGTATTTCAGGCCTCGCATGGCTCTTTTTCCGCCGTAAGCGCCTCGTTTAATATCTTTTAACACTCTTTTGGGCTTATTTATTTACAATTTTTAGTACCTTTGACCCCAAATGTGATGATGCGATGCGTCATTAAGTGTAATAGTCAATAACTAAATAGTTAAATGATGGACTCTCAAGAAAATGCCCTCGAAAAGGGTCAGAACGAAGTAATCAAGGAAGAAGAAGTCAATGCTCAGGCAGTGGAGACACCGGCAGATGAGTCAGCTTCTCAAGTAGAAACCAAGGAAGAGCAGCCACAGAAGGTCTATGCCACCAAGGCAGAGATCTTGGAGCGTGTACGTGAGATTGCCCACGGTGATGAGACCCCTCAGAAAGAAGAGGTTGATAACCTGAAGACAGCCTTTTACAAACTCCACATTGCCGAGCGCGAAGCTCATATCAAGGCTTTCATCGACGGCGGCGGCGATCCCAACCAGTATCAGATTGTGCCTGATAGTGTCGAAGAGGCCTTCAAGGCTGAGATGGGCATTATCAAAGAGAAGCGTGCCAAGCTCTTCAAGGAGCAGGAAGCTGAGAAGCAGGAGAATCTGACAAAGAAACTGGCCATCATCGACAAGATCAAGTCCATGATTACCACCCCCGAGGAAGCCAACAAGAGTTATCAGGAGTTCAAGACCCTCCAGCAGCAGTGGCGTGAGATCAAGAACGTGCCTGCAGAGAAGGCTAATGAACTTTGGCACAACTATCAGTTGTATGTCGAGCAGTTCTACGACATGCTCCGTCTGAACAGCATCGCCCGCGACGAAGACTTCAAGAAGAACCTCGAGGCCAAGACCCGTCTTTGTGAGATTGCAGAGAACCTGGCCAACGAAGAAGATATCATCAGCGCCTTCCATCAACTTCAGAAACTCCATCAGGAGTACCGCGAGATCGGTCCTGTTGCCAAGGAGCAGCGTGAAGAGATCTGGAACCGCTTCAAGGCAGCCTCCACCGTTATTAACAAGCGTCATCAGCAGCACTTCGAAGGCATCCGTGCCCGCGAAGAGGACAACCTGGCCCGTAAGACCGTGCTCTGCGAGAAGGTAGAGGCCATCGCTGCAGAGGAAAACAAGGGCAGTGGCGACTGGGAGAAGCACACCAAGCAGATTATCGACCTGCAGACAGAGTGGAAGACCATCGGTTTCGCACCTCAGAAGATGAATGTGAAGATCTTCGAGCGCTTCCGTGCCGCCTGCGACGACTTCTTTGGACGCAAGGCCGAGTACTTCAAGGGACTGAAGGACACCTTCAAGCAGAATGCCGAGAAGAAGCGCGCCCTCATCGAGAAGGCCCAGGCACTTCAGGATTCAACCGACTGGAAGGCTACTGGCGATAAGTTCATCGCCCTGCAGAAGGAATGGAAGACCATCGGCATCGTACCGAAGAAACTCGGCGACCAGCTCTGGGAGGAGTTCCTCGGTGCCTGCAATAAGTTCTTCGAGGCCCGTAAGGCCGCCGGTGCTGGTCAGCACAGCGAGGAGTACGCCAACCTTGATAAGAAGCGCGAGGTGATTGCTAAACTGAAGGACATCGCCGAGGAGGCTGGCGAGAACATTCAAGAAAAAGTGCAGACGCTTGTTGAGGAGTACAATGCCATCGGCCATGTGCCCTTCAAGGAGAAGGATAAAATCTACGAGGAGTACCATGCCGTGCTCGACAAACTCTATAAGGATCTGAATATCAGCGTGGCCAAGCGACGTTTGAACAACTTCAAGCAGAACCTGAAGCAGGTGGCAGAGCGCGGTGAGAATGCCCTCGACAACGAGCGCGCCCGTCTGTTCCGTCAGTATGAGGCCATCAAGCAGGAGGTGCAGACCTACGAGAACAACCTCGGATTCCTGAATGCCAGTTCCAAGAAAGGCAACAGCCTCATCGATGAGATGAACCGCAAGGTACAGAAACTCAAAGACGACATGAACCTCGTTCGCGAGAAGATCAAGGCCATCGACGCCCAGAACAAATAAATAACATTCAATTGAAAAAGGCTTCCCATTGGGAAGCCTTTTTGATTTAAAATCTGTTGGGGTACTCGGACTCGAACCAAGAATGACAGGACCAGAATCTGTAGTGTTACCATTACACCATACCCCAATGTCATGCAATCAAACATCCTTGTTCTGTTTTGCGGGTGCAAAGGTACTACTTTTTTATAAACTACCAAAACTTTTAGGCGAAAATTTATAAAAAACCGCAAAATTTTCGCTTTTCCTTTGTTATTCTCCGTTTTATCAGTACCTTTGCACTTCAAATTACACATTATTAAATTTAATGAGCGAATTAGTACAGACAATTACAGAAGCTATTCAAGAGAAGAAAGGCAGCAACATCGTGATTGCTGACCTGAGAAAGATAGAGGGCACCATCAGCCAATATTTCATCATCTGTCAGGGCAACTCACCCTCACAGGTAGAGGCCATCACTGAGTCGGTGGGCGATTTCGCACGCGAACGGCTCAAGGAGAAGCCTTCACATGTGGTAGGTTTGGAAAATGCGCAGTGGGTGGCGATGGACTACGGTGATGTGCTGGTGCATATCTTCCTGCCCGACGTGCGTGAGTATTACGACCTGGAACACCTCTGGGAAGATGCTGCGCTGACGAGAATACCAGATTTAGATTAAACATTAAATTACAGAAATATAAACGTGGATAAGAACAACATGCCCAAAAGAGATGATAACGGGCCAAAGATGAATATGCCTCGGTTCAATATGAACTGGATCTATATCATTGCCATTGCGGCTCTCGGATTGCTGTATTTCTCAAGCGGTGGTCCGACGAACAGCAGCATCGCCAAGAATGCTTCATACTCCGACTTCAAGTCGATGGTGACCCATGGCTATGCCTCAAAGATCGTGGTCAACAAGACCCAGAGCGTCATCAAGATGTACGTAAAACCTGAGCACATCAGAGACGTGTTCCATCAGAGCGCCCAGCAGACGGGTAAGGATCCCTATGTAGAGGTGGAGTTCGGTTCTATTGACCAGTTGGAGGAGTTTATCAACAAGGCAAAGGACGACAAGGTCTTTACGGGCGATTTCGTGTATGAGAACCATAAAGACAATGACTTCCTGAACATGATCTTCTATAACCTCATGCCCATCTTCATCATCGTGGCCCTGTGGATCTTCTTCATGCGTCGCATGGGCGGCGGTGGAGGCGGCGTCGGCGCTGGTGTGTTCAACGTCGGCAAGTCGAAGGCGAAGATGTATGAGAAGGGCGGCGACCTGGGTATCACGTTCAAGGACGTGGCCGGACAGGCTGGTGCCAAACAGGAGATACAGGAGATTGTGGACTTCCTGAAAAACCCAGAGAAATATACCGAACTGGGTGGTAAGATTCCCAAGGGCGCCCTGCTCGTAGGTCCTCCAGGAACGGGTAAGACGCTGTTGGCCAAGGCTGTAGCAGGTGAGGCTGGCGTGCCGTTCTTCTCGATGTCAGGTTCTGACTTCGTCGAGATGTTCGTGGGTGTGGGTGCCTCTCGTGTTCGTGACCTCTTCCAACAGGCGAAGACCAAGAGTCCTTGTATCATCTTCATTGATGAGATCGACGCTGTGGGTCGTGCCCGTTCGAAGAACCCTGCCATGGGTGGTAATGATGAGCGAGAGAACACGCTGAATGCCCTGCTCACTGAGATGGACGGCTTCGGCACCAACTCAGGTGTGATTATCCTTGCTGCCACCAACCGTGCCGATATGCTCGACTCCGCCTTGTTGCGTGCAGGTCGTTTTGATCGTCAGATCCATGTGGATCTGCCAGACCTGAACGAGCGCAAGGAGGTGTTTAAGGTGCATCTGAAGCCCGTGAAGACCGACGACAGTGTGGATATCGATTTCCTCGCCCGTCAGACCCCAGGATTCTCTGGTGCGGATATCGCCAATGTATGTAATGAGGCTGCGCTGATAGCAGCACGCCATAACAGTCAGACAGTGCAGAAGCAGGACTTCCTCGACGCTGTGGATCGAATCATCGGCGGTCTGGAGAAGAAGACCAAGGTGATGACACAGGCCGAGAAGCGCTCCATCGCCATCCACGAGGCAGGTCATGCCACCATCTCGTGGTTCACGGAGTTTGCCAACCCGTTGGTGAAGGTGTCAATTGTGCCCCGTGGTCAGGCCCTTGGTGCTGCCTGGTATCTGCCTGAGGAGCGTGTGCTCCAGACAAAGGAGGCGATGCTCGATGAGATGTGTTCACTCCTGGGTGGTCGTGCGGCTGAAGAACTCTTCGTGGGTCATATCTCCACAGGTGCGATGAACGACCTGGAGCGTGTGACGAAGCAGGCCTACGGCATGATTGCCTTTGCAGGTATGAGCGACAAGCTGCCCAACGTGTGCTACTATAACAATGCGGAGTACCAGTTCGAGAAGCCTTATTCCGAGACAACTGCCAAGATCATAGACGATGAGGTGATGCGGATGATCAACGAACAGTACGAGCGTGCCAAGCAGATTCTGACTGAGCACAAGGATGGTCACGCCCAACTGGCACAGTTGCTCGTGGATCGTGAAGTGATCTTCGCCGAGGATGTCGAAAAGATCTTCGGCAAGCGTCCTTGGACCAGTCGTGCAGAGGAACTGCTGGAAGCCCAGATGAAGGCCGATGCAGAGCGTATGGCAGAGGAACGTGCCCGTGAACTGGAGGCTCAGGGAAAGCTGGAAGCACAGGAAGGCGAAAGCGAAGATGTGAAAAGTGAGGAAGAGAAAACAGAAGAGTAAGATATGAAGAATTTCATTGTGAGAACCATTACGGCGGTGTTCTTCGTAGCCGCCATCGTGAGTTGTTTCCTCCGTGCAGAGGCCATGATACTGCTCTTTGCACTGGTGACAGGACTCACTATCTGGGAATTCACCGGCTTGGTGAACGACCGTGAGAATATCTCCGTAAACCGTCTCATCTGTACGGTGGCGGGTGTGTATTTCTTCTTTGCGATGGCAGGCTATAACGGAGGTATCACATCGGCAGGGGCGTTCATCCCCTACCTCATCTCCATCATCTACCTGCTGATAGCAGAACTCTATCTGAAACAGGAAGACCCCGTGAACGACTGGGCCTACACGATGATGAGCCAGCTTTATATCGCCCTACCTTTCTCGCTGTTGAATGTGCTGGCCTTCCGTTCTACGGGCAGTGACATTCATTACAGTTATCTGGCACCGCTCTCAGTATTCGTGTTCCTTTGGATCAACGACACGGGTGCCTATATCTGCGGTTCACTCTTAGGTAAGCACAAACTGTTTCCTCGCATCTCTCCAGGTAAGAGTTGGGAGGGAAGCATCGGTGGCGGTATCCTGGTAGTGGCTGTAGCCGTACTGGTGTGGTATCTCACGGAGCAATACGGTGTCAATGACTTAGGACTGAGTGCAGCAGGCTGGGCAGGTCTCGGACTGACCATCGTGATATTCGGTACCTGGGGTGATCTGGTGGAGAGTCTCTTCAAGCGGACGCTGGGCATTAAGGACTCTGGCAACATCCTACCTGGTCATGGTGGCATGCTCGATCGCTTCGACTCCTCCCTACTGGCAATCCCCGCCGCCGCAGTTTATCTCTACACGATGACCATTATATAGGATTTGTCCCAGGGCCTGGGAACAAATGTCCCAGCACATGGGACAAGTAGTCCCACCCCCTGGGACAAATCCTAGTATTATTACTTCTTCTCGTAAAGCACCTGAAGGGTTGGTGTGTAGGTGTTTTCGAGAGTGAGGGTGATGAAACCACCTTCAGTCTCGAACTTTGCCACCTTGTGGTCATCACCGTGCTTCGGCATGTTGGGCCAGGTGCCGAGTTCCTTCTCAAAATCGTCGCGCATCTGCTGCCACAACTGACGGGTGCTGTCGTTGGTAGAGATCTTGTAGTTCTCCTGGAGTGCCAACAACTGACCGTCTTTCTGAGCCAGCATCAGACGGAAGTTCTCATTCGGGTTTGCCATTACCACCCGGGTGAAGGCGGAATCGGTCTTGGCAGAGTCAACGGCAAAGCCACGCGCTGTCAGAGAGTCGCAGAAAGTCTGGAAAGGCAGTGCCATTGACAGACCACGATACTTCAGATCCTTCTCTCCACCACTACAGGCACCAAGTGCCACTATTGCCATCAAAGCTAAGATAATTTTCTTCATTTTGCCTAAAGTTAAATGGTTTATGGCGCAAAATTACGAAAATTATTCGATTTTCTTCCTCTATCGGCTATTATTTATCTTTTTTTTCATACCTTTGCACGGATGATAACACTAAACATCATACTTTCCGCTTGTTTGGCTACGGTAACACCAGAGCCAGAAGACTCCATTCGCACTGAGCAAGTGCAGGAGGTGATCGTGACCTCCAACAGTGCGCGCCAGCGTGTCCAGAATGTGCAGATGGGTGAAGAGGTGATCCAGATAGAGGATCTGACATCCACCCCCCAACTCTTTGGCGAGAACGATATCATGCGTTCGATCCAGTTGCTGCCAGGTGTAAAATCCGAGAGCGATGCCTCCAGCAGTTTCCAGGTGCGCGGCGGCACGTCGGCCCAGAACCAGGTGCTCTTTGACAATGCACCTATTTATAATGCGGGGCATGCGGGCGGTCTGTTCTCCACCTTCAATGACGACGCCCTGGCAGGTGCCACCCTCTATAAGGGACTGCTGCCTGCCCAGTACGGTGGGGCGGCTTCGGCCGTACTCGACATCATCGGGCGCACAGGTGACAAACAGCATGTTCACGGTGGCGGTACCATCGGTCTGCTGTCGGCCAAGGGTACGCTGGAAGGACCGCTTGCAAAAGACAAGGCATCCTTCCTCATCACTGCTCGTCGCACGTACATGGACCTGTTTCTGAAACTATCGCCCGATTTCAGGCATAACACCCTCTACTTCTACGATATCAATGCGAAGCTTGACTGGACGTTAAGCAAGCGCAACCAGTTGTTCCTGACGTTCTTCACAGGTTACGACCGCACCTCCGTAGATAAGATGGTGGACATGAAATGGAGTAACCTGACGGGAAGTCTGAAATGGCTGCACCATTTCAATGGCGGTTCCAACTCCCAGTCCACCTTATATTATAGTGAATACCAGAACGACAACGGTGTGGATTTCGTAGGCATGAACCTCTGGTATAAGGGTCATATCCGCCAAGCAGCCTTCCGACAGGATTTCACCATCAACATCGGGAAGCAGCAGCTGAGAGTCGGTTTCCAATCGACGCTGATGAACGTAAAATCGGCAGAATGGCAGGTACTGAACAAATACGACAAGGAGGAGCGTCGCGCCTGGGAAAACACCGCATGGCTGAACGGCGACTTCAAGCTGTCGAAGGCATTATCCTTCTCGGCAGGCGTCCGTCTGAACCTGTTCACACCACTCGGCGGCTCACTCTATTACGACATCGCCCCCGACGGTAGCATCGCCTGGTACTATAAATACAAGAAATGGGATTTCGTGACCACCCATAGGGTGATTGAGCCCAGGGCCAGCATCAGTATCCAGCCCACGGAGCAGACGAGTATCAAGCTGGGATATGCCCGTACCTCGCAGAACATCCATGCCTTGAGGAATCAGAGCACCACGACCCCCTTCGACCGCTATGCCATCAGCAGTAACATCATCAAGCCGGAGATTGCCGACCAGTGGAGCGCAGGTTTCTTCGCAATGTCATCCGACCAGAAGTACGATTTCTCATTGGAGGGCTACTACCGTAAGATACAGAACGTGCTCGACTATCGCGACGGCAAGAGCTTCAGCAGTGAGATCGAGATAGAACGACTGGTACTGCCCGGTGAGGGCAAGAGCTATGGTGCAGAGGTCTGCCTCCGTAAGAACACAGGATGGCTGACTGGTTGGATTGCCTACACGCTGTCCTGGTCGAAGACACGTATCGACGGGGTGAACAACGGTAACTGGTATGATGCCAACAACGACCGACGTCACGATATCAACGTCGTCGCCTCTATGAAGCTCGGCAAAGGCTGGGCCCTGAATGCCACTTGGATCTTCAACAGCGGACAGGCCTTTACCGCACCCAGCAGCAAGTACCAGATCATCGACAACTGGGTCTATTACTATGCAGAGCGTAACGGCTACCGTGCCCCTGACTACCATCGTCTGGACATGAGTTTTTCGTGGACGAAGAAAAAGGGGAAGCACACCTCCCGCCAGTGGGTGATCGGTATCTACAATCTCTATAACCGTTACAATCCGTTCCTGATTAACTTCGAGGATAGCGACGACGGTGCACGTACCCGTGCCGTACAATATAGTCTTTTCGGTATCGTGCCGTCAATATCCTATAATTTCAAATTCTGAGACTGCCCATGAGAAAATATATTCTTTTATTCTTCTGTCTGAATCTCCTCCTTCTGTCTTCCTGTAAGAAAGACATTCAGGTTGCCTATCACCAGGTGGATCCGATCTACGTGGTAGAAGCATCGGTAACGAATGAGGGCATGGAGGCACGCATCAGTCAAACAAACAATATGGATGACAATTCGATTGCCAGCGACATCGGCAACGCCATGGTTGTGGTGACAGGCGATGACGGCAGCTCACAGACACTCACCTATGTCAAGAACGGCATTTACAGATCCTCTGCCATAGGTGTGCCCGGTGTGGAATATACCATCGACATCCAATTCGACGGGAATCACTTCACCTCCAGCTCCACTATGCAGAAGATGCCCAAGATAAACAGCTTCCGCTTCATCAGGAAGAAGATCGTGTCAGACTACTACCTGATGGGCGAACTGATGATACAGGATATTCCCAATGAGGAGAACTGGTACTTCGCCCACATCTACCGCAACAAGGTGGGCTATCGCTGGGCGGTGAAGCGCGACGACCAGAATCCGAACGGAGAACTGCAGATGCTCTTCAGCTTCGCCCGTGAAGACAGCGACGACGAGGATCTGCTGTTCGATGGCGACAAGATGCACATCGAAGTACGCGCCATCGACCAGAAGAGCTACGACTACCTCTACTCCATGCAGATCATGGACAACACGGGTACGAACCCCATACCGAACTTCACGGGTGGTTGTCTGGGCTATTTCTCAGCCTATAGCCATATCACCTACGACTGCGTTTATTATGACGCAGACGTAGAGGAAGTGGAATAAAAAGGGGGATTACTTAACTGAATCGGAAATCTTACGGATAATCACAGTGACGGTGACATCATACTCATCGATCACATAGCGTATCTGCATCTGATTATCCGTAAACGACAGCACCTGTGCCAAGATCTTACGCCGCTCACCGGAACTGTTCACACAATCCAGCTTCAGGTTGTTGTTATCACACTGGAATGAGCCATCGAAGATCATCTCTCCCGCCGTATCGACGGTCAGGAAAGAACCTGTGCGAACCATACCGTTGTAGTCACCGTCGCCATAGAAATAGAAAAGATCGTAGGTGAGATCCTCGGGTTTGATACTGGTATCGCCATCGATGATGATTTCATCACGCTGCCAGGTGCCGACAATCACTTCACCTAAGCGACGACCATCGTCATCACCGCCATCACAACTATACAGGCATAATAGGGCAGTCATAAAGGCTGCCCTATATATATACTTCAACTTCTTACTTAACATTTCCTACTTTAATCAGGTACTCGGCAATCTGAACGGCATTCAGGGCTGCACCCTTACGGATCTGGTCACCTGAGAGCCAGAAGGTCAGTCCATTCTCGTCGGAGAGATCCTTACGCACACGGCCTACGTAGATATCATCCTTGCCAGCCGTCTCCAGAGGCATCGGATAGGTCAGTGTGGTGGGATCGTCCTTCAGCTGACAGCCAGGCGCTGCGGCAATCGCCTTCTGAGCCTCCTCAACGCTGATGGGTTTCTCTGTCTCGATCCACACACTCTCAGAGTGAGAGCGCAGAGAACTCACGCGGACACACATTGCCGAGCACTTGGCATCGGTGTGCATGATCTTACGGGTCTCATTATACATCTTCATCTCCTCCTTCGTGTAACCATTGGGCTGGAACACATCGATCTGGGGAATCACGTTATAGGCCAGCTGATGGGCGAACCTCTTGATTGTCTTCACCTCACCCTCTTCTACCATCTCCTTATACTGCTGCTGCAACTCTGCCATCGCTGCGGCACCAGCACCAGAGGCACTCTGATAACTCGACACGTGGATGCGCTTGATATGCGAGATCTGCTCCAACGGCTGAAGCACCACCACCATCATAATTGTGGTACAGTTAGGATTGGCAATGATACCACGGGGACGGTTCAGGGCATCCTCGGCATTGCACTCAGGTACTACCAAGGGCACATCGTCGTCCATACGGAAAGCACTGGAGTTATCAATCATCACGGCACCATACTTCGTGATTGTCTCTGCAAATTCCTTAGATGTGCCAGCACCTGCACTGGTAAAAGCGATATCCACATCCTTGAAATCGTCATTATGCTGGAGCAGCTTCACTTCGATCTCTTTTCCCTTATAGGTGTACTTCCTGCCTGCGCTACGCTCAGAACCAAACAACACCAGTTCATCCATCGGGAAATTTCTCTCGTCCAGAATCCGCAGAAACTCCTGTCCTACGGCTCCACTTGCACCTACAATTGCAACTTTCATACTCTCTAATTTACAAATTGATTAAATTTTATCGAAAAATCACTAACTTTGCAGCAGAAATGACACTATTATCTGCATATTTCCCAATTACCGACCCCACATTGGTCTTCTTTGTGGTGCTGATGATCATTCTGTTTGCCCCGATTGTGATGAGCAAACTGCGCATTCCGCATATCATCGGTATGGTGCTTGCAGGTGTCGCCATCGGCCAATACGGTTTCCATATCCTGGAGCGCGACAACTCCTTTGAACTCTTCGGTCGCGTGGGCCTTTACTATATCATGTTCCTCTCCGGACTGGAGATGGATATGGAGGGTGTGAAGAAGCACTCCCAGCAGTTTGTGCTTTTCGGCCTGCTCACCTGTCTTGTCCCCCTGATACTCACCTATGTGATGGCCATCACCGTCTTAGACTATTCAAGTTCCGCCTCATTCCTGTTGGGATGTATCATGGCGTCGAACACACTGATAGCCTACCCCATCATCGGGCGCTACGGTCTGCAACAGCATCCGAGTGTCAGTCTGAGTGTGGGTTCTTCGATGATCTCGCTGTTCATGGCACTTGTCATGCTGGCAGCACTCTCCGGTTCATACGATGGTGGCAGTCATTGGTACTACTGGCCATTGTTCATTCTGAAGTTCGCCGTATTCTGTATCGGCAGTATCATCCTGATTCCGAAACTGGCACGCTACTTCCTGCGCCGCTATAGTGATGCCGTGATGCAGTATATCTTTGTACTGGGTATCATGTTCCTCAGTGCGGCCCTTACCTCGTCCATCGGTATCGAGGGTATCTTCGGTGCATTCTTCTCGGGTTTGATTCTTAGCAGATATATCCCGCGCGTCTCGCCGCTGATGAACCGCATCGAGTTTATCGGTAACGCCCTGTTCATCCCCTACTTCCTGATAGGTGTGGGTATGCTGATCAACGTACGGACCATCTTCTCTGGCATCGATATGGTTTGGACGGTGTTCCTCATTGTGTTCTTCGGCACCTTCGGAAAGGCCCTTGCCGCCTACTTCTCCAGTCTACTATTCCATCTCTCGAAGGCCGACGGTAATATGATGTTCGGTCTTACCTCCGCCCATGCGGCAGGTGCCATCGCCATGGTACTGGTGGGTATGCGCTTAGAGGTGGCACCTGGTGTCTATCTGATGGATGATATCATGCTTAACGGCGTGGTGATGATGATCCTCTTCACCTGTGTGATCAGTACGCTGATGACGGAGCATGCCTCCCAACAGATCATCATCCAGGAGAAGACCCATCTGCGCAACGACATCTCCATCGGCGAGGACGACGAGCGAATGCTGGTCTGTGTGAAGTATCCAGAGATTGCGCCACAACTGCTGACCCTCGCGACAACCATCCGCAACCAGCGTTTGAATAGGGAACTGGTTGCCCTCAATGTGGTATATGACGGTATCCGTAGCAACACCTCTCGCGAACAGGGTTTGCGTCTGTTGGAACAACTACAGAAACAGGCCAGTGCCTCGGAAGTAAGGATGCAGACCCAGGTACGTCTGGCCACAAACATTGCCAACGGCATCAAGCACGCTTTCCGCGAGTTTGCCTGTTCGGAGATCATCATGGGTATGCACGTGCATACCGACATCAATCCGAGGTTCTGGGGTGAGTTCATCCAGAGTTTGTACAATGGCCTGAACCGACAAATCATCCTCACCCGTTTTGTGCAACCCATGAACACACTGCGCCGTATTCAGGTGGCCGTACCCTCACGGGCAGAGTTCGAGCCAGGCTTCCACCGTTGGCTGGAGCGCCTGAGCCGTCTGGCAGGACAACTCGACTGTCGTATCCAGTTCCACGGCCGGCAGGAGTCACTGACGCTAATTGCGGAATATATCAATAACCGCCACCCGAACGTGAGGGCCGAATACACCCAGATGAACCACTGGAACGAACTGCCCCAGTTGGCTGCAGGCATCTCAGAGGAACATCTCTTCGTGGTAGTGACCGCCCGTAAAGGCACCATCTCTTATAAGAATGCCCTGGAGCGACTGCCTGACGAGTTGCAGAAGCACTTCTCGGGTAAGAACCTGATGATCATCTTCCCCGACCAGTTCGGTGACCAGAAGGAAGACCGCATGAGCTTCACCGAGGCTCAGCATCATGAGGAGAACAGTATCTATGACAGCATCTCACGCTGGCTCCATGAAAAGAATCAGAAAACAAAGCAATTATGATAGATATCAAAAACATCAAAAAGAGCTTCGGCTCACTACAGGTGCTGAAAGGCATCGACCTGCACATCGACAAGGGTGAGGTTGTGAGTATCGTCGGTCCCAGCGGTGCTGGTAAGACCACCTTACTGCAGATCATCGGCACCCTGGATCGTCCGGATACCGGTTCGATACAGATCAACTACGTCGATGTGACGCGCCTCAGTCAGAAACAGTTGTCCGACTTCCGTAATAGAAATATCGGATTCGTGTTTCAGTTCCACCAGTTACTTCCAGAGTTTACAGCCATCGAGAATATCATGATTCCCGCCTATATCGCAGGGGCTTCCAACAAACAGGCTCGACAGCGGGCAGAGGAGTTACTGGCATTCATGAAACTATCCGACCGTGCCTCACACAAGCCCAATGAACTCTCGGGCGGCGAGAAACAGCGTATCGCCGTGGCGCGTGCCCTCGTGAACAACCCTTCCGTCATTCTGGCCGATGAGCCTTCAGGCTCTTTGGACACGAAGAACAAGGAAGAACTGCATCAGTTGTTCTTCGACCTACGCGATCAGTTCGGACAGACCTTTGTGATCGTAACCCACGATGAAGGACTGGCCGACATCACTGACCGTACCATCCACTTGCGAGACGGACTCATAGAGACACCATCAATAATAACACCTCAGGAAACATGCTCAGACTCGGAGACTACAACACCCTCAGAATAGTCAAGACCGTTGATTTCGGACTGTATCTTGACGGAGGGGAGGAAGGTGAGATCCTCCTTCCCCAACGCTATGTGACCAAAGACATGCATATCGGCGACGAGATAGAAGTGTTTCTCTACCTTGATCAGGAAGAACGCCCTGTTGCCACCACGAAGTAGCGTGGGTAAACCAATTCGGTGCCTTCCTGAAATGGGGACTGATGAAAGACCTTTTTTGCCCTTTCCGTGAACAGAAAAAGCGGATGGAACAAGGCCACAGTTATATCGTATATATTAAGGTGGATGAAGATAGTTACCGCCTGATGGCGACAGCCAAGGTAGAGAAATACCTCAGCGTTCCAACCATCAACGACCTGCCTTCTCTTCAGCATGGTGCAGAAGTAGACATCTTGGTTTGGCAAAAGACTGATCTTGGATTCAAGGTTATCATCAACAACAAGTTCCAAGGGTTGATTTTCGAGAATCAGATCTTCCAGCCCTTACACAGCGGCATGAGGTTGAAGGCTTACGTGGATCATGTACGCCAGGATGGCAAAATCGACATCGTGCTTCAGCAGACAGGCCGCCAGCAGACGCTCGACTTCGCAGAGGTGCTGCTGCGCTATCTCTATGAGAACGACGGCTATTGGAACTGATCTACGACCGTTTTCAGGTCTCCAAGAAAGCCTTTAAGAAAGCCATCGGTGATCTGTATAAACGCCGACTCATCACCATCGAGGAGGAAGGCATCAGATTAGCAAAATAAAAAGCCTCGCCAGTTGGCGAGACTTTTATTTAGAACTCTGCTGATTTCGGTGTTCTTGGGAACGGAATCACGTCGCGGATATTCTGCATACCTGTTACGAACAGGATGAGACGCTCGAAACCAAGACCGAAGCCTGCATGCGGACAGGTACCCCAGCGACGGGTATCAATATACCACCACAGATGGGTCTTATCCATCTCACGGCGTTCAATCTCACCCATCAGTTTGTCGTAGCTTTCCTCACGGACAGAACCACCGATAATCTCACCGATCTGCGGGAACAATACGTCGGTACCCTGCATCGTAGGACCAGGTGCCACAGCACCCTTGTAGCCAACAGAGCCCTCACCCTGCTGTTCATTCTGCTTCATATAGAACGACTTGAAGGCACGTGGATAGTCTGTCATGATGACAGGCTTCTTAAAGTGTTCCTCCACGAGGTAACGCTCGTGCTCTGAAGCAAGGTCGTCGCCCCAGTTGCAGGGGAACTCAAACTTCTTACCGTTCTTGATAGCCTCCTGCAGGATATTGATACCCTCGGTATAAGGCAGACGAACAAAGGTCTCTTTCAGCACACCTTCCAGACGCTCAATCAAGGTATTATCGATCATCTTGTTCAGGAACTCCAAATCATCCTTACAATTGTCTAGAGCCCACTTCACGCAATACTTGATAAAGTCCTCTTCGAGATCCATCAGTTCCTCCTGATCGAGGAAAGCAACCTCAGGCTCCACCATCCAGAACTCTGCCAAGTGGCGAGGGGTGTTACTGTTCTCTGCACGGAAGGTAGGACCGAAGGTGTAGATAGCACCCAGTGCCGTAGCACCCAGCTCACCCTCCAGCTGACCAGATACCGTCAGTGAGGTCTGCTCACCGAAGAAATCATCGTCGTAAATGATCTTACCGTTCTCATCCTTCTTCAGGTCGTAGAGGTTCTTGGTAGTTACCTGAAACATGTTTCCTGCACCCTCACAGTCGCTGGCAGTAATCAGCGGTGTATGGAAATAGTAGAAGCCATGCTCATGGAAATACGTGTGGATGGCCATCGCCATATTGTGGCGGATACGCATCACGGCACCGAAGGTATTGGTACGCAGACGCATGTGGGCGTTCTTACGCATCACCTCGAAGCTCTGTCCTTTCTTCTGCATCGGGTAGTCATTGCCACAGAGACCATAGAGCACAGATGCAGGCACCTGTTGTCACCTGTTTCAGGATCTCTTCACTCACCTTTGCGGGATCCACCACAACCTGAACATTCTTGATGGTCGATCCGTCGTTGAGGGCGATAAAGTCAACCGCCTTAGAGCTGCGGTGCGTGCGCACCCAACCCTTCACGCAGATATCTTTACCGTATTCTGTGCTCTTCAGCACATCAATAATCTTTGTTCTTTTCATTTTATTTCTAGATTTGCTAGTCTTACTAGTTATACTAGTTATTACTCGTAAGCACCCATTCTCAGGCGGTCAACCTCCTCCTCTGTGAGATAACGCCAATCACCGCGCTTCAGGTTCTTCTTGGTCAGACCGGCAAACTGCACACGGTCGAGTTTCTGTACGTGATAACCCAGACTCTCGAAGATACGGCGCACGATACGGTTCTTACCACTATGGATCTCGATGCCTACCTGCTTCTTGTCGGTGGGATGAGCATACTGCACATCGTCAGCCTTGATCTCACCATCCTCCAGCTGGATGCCCTCGGCAATCTGCTGCAGGTCGTGAGCGGTAACATTCTTATCGAGATATACATGATAGATCTTCTTCTTCAGATACTTCGGATGAGTCAGTTTCGAAGCCAGGTCACCATCGTTCGTCAAGAGGAGCACACCGGTGGTATTGCGGTCCAGACGACCTACGGGATAGATACGCTCTGGACAAGCATTCTTCACCAGATCCATCACCGTCTTACGCTGCTGAGGATCATCGCTGGTGGTCACATAGTCCTTCGGCTTGTTCAACAGGACATACACCTTCTTCTCGATCTTCACGGGCTGATCGTGGAATTTCACCTCGTCAGTACGCAGAATCTTGGTACCCAACTCTGTCACCACCTCACCATTCACGGTGACAACACCTGCCTGGATGAACTCATCTGCCTCACGACGGCTGCAAATACCACGAAGCGGCTCATTGGGATCATAGTTGATCTCCTTATACTCGATGCGCTTCTTCAAACTGTACTTTGCATTCGGATCATAGTCGGCAGTATGCTGACGGGGACCCTTCTTGTAAGGCGCTGCTCCGTAGGGTTTGCCATAACCGCCCTGCTGAGGACGCTGGTTGTAACCGCCCTGATGTTGCTGACCGTAGCCACCCTGAGGACGCTGACCATAACCGCCCTGACGCTGCTGACCGTAGCCGCTCTGAGGACGTTGGCTGTAACCGCCCTGACGCTGCTGACCATAACCACCCTGAGGACGCTGGCCATAACCGCTCTGACGCTGCTGACCGTAGCCACCTTGAGGACGCTGGCCATAACCGCCCTGACGCTGCTGACCATAGCCACCCTCGTAGTTGTTACGAGGACGATAGCCACCACGCTGAGGGGTATTG
>ONNY01000086.1 GCA_900319305.1 uncultured Prevotella sp. | reverse complement strand
TGAGGATTCTTTAAGCAAACTGAGTGAAGAACTGAAAAACTATGGCAAGAAGGTGATGCTCTGCTATGGTGGTGGTAGTATTAAGCGCAATGGCATCTATGACCAGGTGATGGCAGAGCTAAAGAAGGCTGGCTGCGAAGTGGTAGAGATAGCTGGTGTGATGCCGAACCCGACAATAGAAAAGGTTCTGGAGGGTGCCCATATGGCTCGCAAGGAGAATGTCGATTTCATCCTCGGTGTGGGCGGTGGTTCTACCATTGACTATTGTAAGGCCGTAGCCGGAAGCGCTTGGTACGACGGTGATCCCTGGGAGTATTACTTCAAGAACTGGCAGCCTATGACCTGCCGCTGGATTCCCGTGGGCTGTGTGCTCACAATGGCTGGCACAGGTTCTGAGATGGACAGTTGTTCGGTCATCTCCAGCCACTCGGAGAACCGCAAGTTGTTCTATAACTTCCGCAACCCCGACTTCTCCATCCTCAATCCCCGTTTCACCTTTACCGTTCCCAAGTATCAGATGGTGGCTGGTATCTACGACATCATGAGTCATATTCTGGAGCAGTATCTCTCGGGCACCGATGACAACACCAGCGATTACATCGCCGAAGGACTGATGCGCTCACTTATCGTCAGCAGCCGCAAGGCTAACGTTAATCCTGAGGACTACGAGGCTCGCTCGAACATCATGTGGACAGCCACTTGGGCACTTAATACGCTCATCGACCGAGGTAAGGCTACCGACTGGATGGTTCACATGCTTGGTCAGGCTGTGGCTGCCTTTACCGATGCCACTCATGGTCACACACTCGCTGCTGTCAGTGGTGCTTACTACCGTCTGCTCATCAGCAAGTCACCCGATGCTGTACAGAAGTTCAAGCGTCTGGCTATGAATGTATGGGGCGTTTCTGCTGAGGCCAAGACCGACAAGCAGATTGCAATGGAAGGTCTTGAGACGATGGAACAGTGGATGCGCGAACTGGATCTGGCGATGAACATCACCGACTGCGGTGCTAAACCCGAACAGATTGAGGGAATGGCCGATGCCTGCCCCATCTGTCAAGGTGGTTATTACATTCTAAATCGCGACGAAGTAGTACAGGTTCTAAAAGATAGTCTTTAAAAGTGAAAGCTAAAGTATTATTGCTAAGTCTTATGATAGCAGCAAACGGTTTTGCTCAGGGCGTGATTGATGTGCACTCGCACGTCATCACTCCTGAGTTTGTGTCTTCACTCGAAAAAGAGGGACGAGAGATGGACGAGGGATTCCCCTTGCCGAAGTACGAAGTGGAGAAACATCTGAAGTTGATGGACGAAGCCGGTATGCAGACATCAGTATTAACGTTGGCGGCTCCACAGCCATCGTCTGCTGAGGTGGTGAGACAGACCAACGAGGCTGCCGCCCGCATCAAGAAGGAGCACCCGGGACGATTCCTGTTCTGTGCTGCCCTTCCCCTACCCGATGTCTCGAAAGCCATTGAAGAGGCGAAGTATGCTCTCGATGTGCTGAAGGCTGACGGCATCAAGTTGGCAACAAACGTTGGCGGACAGTATCTTGGTGCACCCGAACTCGACACTCTTTTCTCTGTACTTAACGAACGAAAAGCTGTTGTCATCCTGCATCCACATCGCCCTGAACCGGTGAATAATCAGGTGATGCAGCAGACACCATTGGCTATGCAGGAATATCTCTCCGAGACTACCCGTGCCGTATCGAACATGATCAGTCGCAACGTGTTGGCTCGCTATAATAATATAAAGGTAATAGTGCCCCATTGCGGTGCCTACCTGCCACTTGCCATCCCACGCATGAGGTCGCTAACGCCCGTGATGCAGGCCAACAAAAAGGTAGGCGAAATTGACTATGAGGCCAACCTCAGAACACTCTACTACGACCTTGCAGGAGCACACTCGCCCGAGGTTATCCGCATGCTGCTCACCATCACTACGCCCGACCATCTACTCTACGGCTCTGACTATCCCTACGTGGCCCCACAGGTGCTCACGCAGAGTCTGGCGAGGATGAAAGACTATCTCTCGAAAGAGCCCGACCTCGCACCGTTCAAGGAGATGATTCTATGGAAGAATGCCAAATGGTTGTTTGGACAAACGGGTGAAAAACCGACGGCTGAGCATGCTGTTCAAAATATGATTGTCCGCATTGCTGAGATTGAGGTCTATCCGCAGTATTTGGAGGAATACTTAGCTTTTGCCAACGAGGTGGATCGCCTCAGTATAGAGCGCGAGCCTGGCGTCATCTGCCTCTACCCGATGCAGAGTGCCGAGGACTCTTGTCAGATTCGCATACTTGAAATCTATGCTTCCGAGGAAGCTTATCAACAGCACCTGAAGACCCCTCACTTCCTGAAGTACAAGCAGGGCACGCTCCACATGGTGAAAGACCTGAAACTGCCCACTATGAAACCGCTTGATCCTGAGACAATGAAACTGATATTCAAGAAACAACGATAACGATGAAACAGATTCTATTTTCCTTAGCAGTCATACTGCTCTGCTGCTGTTCTGCAGACAGCGAAGCGAAAGCAGAAACACCTACTA
Organism: uncultured Prevotella sp.; assembly: GCA_900319305.1. Classification (GTDB taxonomy): domain Bacteria; phylum Bacteroidota; class Bacteroidia; order Bacteroidales; family Bacteroidaceae; genus Prevotella. The sequence continues at coordinate 9,089 of ONNY01000086.1, read as the reverse complement.
TGAATAAAATGTATATCACTATCGGTGGACAAACGCAAAGCGCGACACTTGTGGACAATGATGCCACACGCGAGTTGGTAGCTGCACTTCAGAACGCACCCATAACCGTAACGCTCAATGACAACGATTTCGAGATATGGGGACCTTTGGGCAGATCGTTAACAACGAAAAATGAGCAGATGAATACGCAACCTGGAGACATCGTGCTTTATAACGGCAGCAACATTTGTATATTCTATGCCAACAACTCATGGAGCTACACCCGTTTAGGCAAAATCGAAGGACTTTCAGAAAGTGAGTTACGCACATTCCTAAAGGCGGGCCAAAGCAACATCAGCGTGACTTTATCGCTGTCATCTGGCACAACTGCCATCAAGAGTATCAATGGTCATCGCTTGGAAGATGGAGCATATTACTCTCTGAATGGTGTAAAAGTTGATAATCCATCCAAGGGATTATATATAAAAAATGGTAAAAAAGTAATATTATAATGCTAAGAATCGTTTTATTATTAATCGCAATAATGACTATGTCAAAAATAGATGCACAAAGGCTACGGGTAGGCGACGGAACGTCGGGAATGACGCTGACTGAGCGTCAGCAGGGATTGGCAGCATGTGCCTGCCTGATGGCACAGGGTGATATGAATCGTTTGGAGCCTGCCGTGCGCATGGCGCTTGACAAGGGTGTAACCATCAACGAACTGAAGGAGGCTTTTTCGCAACTCTATGCCTACACAGGTTTCCCACGAAGTCTGAATGCACTTGGAGTACTGAGTAAGGTCTTAGAGTCCAGACAGCCTAACTGGCAGGAAGGCAAGCCTTGGAAGCGTCCTGCCGAGTGGGATGATGCCAAGAAGGCATACGAACTGGGCACCAAAAACCAGACACAACTTTCAGGAAAGCCTTTCAACTATGAGTTCTGTCCGCAGGATGATTACTACCTGAAGTCACACCTCTTTGGTGATATCTTCGCTGGCGACCAGCTCTCTGCTGCCGATCGCGAGATAGTTACCGTAGCAGCTCTGAGCGGTTTGGAAGGTGTTGCCCCACAACTCGCTGCTCACAAGCAAGGTGCGGTGAATATGGGCAACTCAAAGCAGTTGGTGGATGAACTCTGTGCTTGGCTCTGCAACGAGGGCTACACCCTAAGTACCAAGTGGCCCAAAGGCGAGCCTAATCCTTACGGCAAGTACTTCATCGGTCAGAGTTATCTGGCAGATGTCGGCGGTAGTGTGATGAATGTTACTTTCGAACCCCGTTGCCGTAATAACTGGCACATCCACCACAAGCAGGTGCAGGTATTGATCTGCGTGGCTGGTCGTGGTTGGTATCAGGAATGGGGCAAGGCTCCTGTTGAACTGACTCCAGGCACCGTCATCGCCATCCCTGCCGAGGTGAAGCACTGGCACGGAGCACAGAAAGACTCATGGTTTCAGCACCTCACTTACCATAAGGATGTGCAGGATGGAGAGCGAGCAACGAGTGGTGCGAGCCAGTAGATGATGCTACCTATGATACACTGAATAGTAATTGCTGTAACAAATGATGAATTACTTCGGCTGAAGACTAAGGCGGTACTCGCTTGGCGATTGGCCGAGATGTTTGGTGCAGTAGCGGCTGAAGTAAGAGAGCGATGTAAAGTTCATCGCATCGGCTATCTGAGTGAGCGACTGGCGTTCGTCATTCAGATAGTCTTTTAATATAGGTATGGTATGGCGGTCGATGTAGGAGGTGACACTATGTCCTGTCACCCGTTTGATGGTGGCAGAAAGATATTTGGGCGATACGTTCAGACGCTCGGCATAGTAACTCACATCACGTTCTGTTCGGCTGATGCCTGTTGCCAGCAATGCCATCAGCTGTTTCACGATGTAGGCTGTGCGGTCAGTATGGGTATCTGTAGCATCACGCTGGGCATGGGCCTCGAAGATGTCGTACATCATCGTCAGACAGAGGCTGCCCATCAGTTCTTGGTAGAACTGCAAATGGCGGTCGTCCTTGCGGTCACGAAGACGATGGAAGTCAACAAGCAGATGTCGTGCCTGTTCGTCTGTCAGTTTGATGATGGGGTCTTGATTCAGCGAGATACTGCCACCGATACTGTAGTTGTTCGACGGCAGCAGGTTCTGCAGGAACTTGTAGTCGGCGGCGAACCACTCCACTTGCATATCCTCATGTGCCGCGAGGTTGCTGACACGGGCAGGCATCGGTATCACCACCAGGTCGTTCTTCGCGATGTGGTAGCAATGCTCGTTGAACACAAAACTGCCCTCGCCCGCCGTACACAACAGGTGCATGCAAGTATCACTCAGTTCCTTGGCATTCATGCCGTAGAAGTCGGTGGAATACTGAAAATCTATCTTCATATCGATGGCTTTTGGCTGCGAAGATACACATTATTTATGATATAAACAAGCAATTTGCGCAAAATGTGAAAATCCTGACGTATTTTGTGCAAAACAAAAAAAGAGGGCTGGCAGAATATTTCTGTCAGTCCTCTCGTTGTGTTTTCAGAACGTCATCAGTTCTGGTCAGCGTAGTCCCACTTGTCAGGCTCGGAGTTGATCTCCAGCATGTTCTCTGCCTATTGCAGTTTCCGCATCGTGTCCGTATTACTACAGGCCATCAGCAGTCCCACTACCATAACCGTAAATATCAGTCTTTTCATACGCCATGAGGCGAGTGAAAAAAGAGATTCGGGAGGCCGCCGCTGAATCGCCAGCGTCGGTCTCCCGATTTGTTTTGGAAATAACGAGGCAATATCATTTATTAGCCCTTTCAACGCAAACAATCTTTGAATGTAGTAAATCTCTTTCCTCATCCGATATTTTTATGCCGCATAATACATCCAAGTTGGATACTGCATTGTAAACAGAGAACTTCTGGTCTTCATTTGATGTTAAAATGTAATCAATGTCATTCAAGGTGAAATGCAAATTATCTGTAATTCTATATTTGTTTTCTTTCTTCCAGTTATCACAGGCCTGTTTTGATTTACTCCAAAACCATTTACACAATTCACCGTCTTCTATTATTGCATATTCTGGATAAACCATTCTCCATTCACACTCATCATAGTTGGTTTGCATTTTCCCTTTATTCAGAGACTCATACATTTTCATCAAACCAAGGGAACGCGATGCTGCTTCCGACAAGGCAGAACCTTGAAAGAATGACATTAATGCTTTACCACCTTCATTTGCATCCAAATCCCTTTCTCTATGACATTTCCCATCAGCATCATTGATTACAACTGATAGATTGTCGTTGAGAAGATTTTCGATATATTTGTCATAAGCCCTTGCTCGTTTATATGTTTCCAAAGCAGCATTTACAGTATCAATTGTAAGACAATAGTTGACAGGTCCGATTTCGCTTTGATAATTTTCCATTAGGTATCTCTTTTTCAGACCAATTGCATAGTCCCCATATTTTTCTGAATGTTCACTACTAAGTTCTATGGGAATATCGCAAAAAGAAATCATAGGAATACATGCATTAAGTTCTCCAAAGTATTCTTCTAAGCAATAACCATACCTTAATCCCTCCCTTAGAATTGACATCAGAACAGATTCTTCTTTTGTATAATGAAATAATGTGGAACTATGACTGTTTCGCCTTGTAAGATTTGTCATTTTAATTTGAATTTCATTGGATTGTACTCATAACCGACACACTCCCATACCCACTGAATACATTGCCTAGTTAAATTCAAGTTCTTGATCGGATTTTTTATAAGACCAATTCCTAAAGAATCTGATGATTGGTGAACTATGGCGATGTAATACTTGTCTTGATTATATTGCGCAGCAGCGAACTCATTGTTTGTCATTCTAAACCTTTGCCCAGCATAATCAATGGATTTTACTTCAATAAAGATTTCCTTACCATTAGGATCAGTACCAGTTAAGTCGTATCCAACATTCTGCTTACTTACATCCTTGAGATTAAACCCATTCTCGTTGAGTACTGCTAATGTGTTTTCTTCAGCGCTCCTCCATTTTTGGACACTTGACGCTGATGGTGATGAAGAATGTGAAGTCAAGGAACCATTAAACCAATCCCTAACCTCTGAAGGAATGCCTTCTTCATCATCATCGAAATCATCGTCATCATTACTTGGCACTTCTTCAGAAAATTGTTGCTCGTAAAGATTGTCTATTCCAATTTTCTTTATACACAGGCCAATATCGTTAAAAGATATGCCATTGTCTATCATAAGTTGAAGAAAACTTTCGTCTATTTCACCGTTGCTATCGTTGATTTCTTGTAGGCTTCTCAATTCGCTTTCACAGGCAAATATTGCAGCCTTGGTTAATGCACCAATTTTGTGGTTCATTAGCACCTGCTTCATGGCATTCACGGCAATTTGAGCACAGCCGTTAAGCGAAATGTCTTTGGGATTTAATAATGAGAAAATCGTATTTACATCGTCAGTCTTAGCACCAAGGTATTTGAGTATGCTATCTATATTTTGTACATCAGCGCATTTAGAATTCATGCTACGAACACCTGCCAATGACATAATTTTATGAAAATCGGCAGCGTTGAGCCAAGAAGGCGATAGTTTCATCTTTGAGAAAGTCGCACCACTATTGCTCTTCAGCATAGTTGAAAATTCCCTTTCAAATGATTGCTTCATCAGCTGAATTAACTTAATGTCGTAATATGGCATCAGAGCCTTCAGTTGTCCGTCGTTCTCGTTGTCAATACTATGATTTAAAATCTTTAGGTACAACTTGGCAATTTCAGATATTACCTTCTTTGTTGTCTCGTCGAAAATAAGATGTCGACGTGATGGGTCAGTACTAAAATCACCATTTACGACAAAACCAAGTCCACAACTATCTTCTGTAGGGAGGAAGGCGTGTATTATAGCCTCTTCCCGCGGAAGTCTTTCTACTTTATCATTATTGTAAGAAAATGCGATACTACAATTATCTGAAGAATAGACTAACCATCCTGTTATTTTATCATTTGTGGCAATTTTCAGTTTTTTCCTTCCTTCAACTTGCTCTAAAACGTTTATGCTTGCATTTACCTCTTTGCTTAGATTGATTCTAATGTTTCTAACATTGTTTAGGAACATCAAAGTTGTATATGCGAAAGATGTATATTCCTCATCTATTTGATTTGCTGTTGCTCCAGTGAATATAAAGATGGTATTATAGCCATCGTTGCTTATCTTGCTTAGTTCGCTTTTTAATTCAGTTTTAACCGAGGATTTTAGTTCATGCGGGATTCTTATCAAGGGAACCTTATTGGCTTTTTCAATAATTGCCTTTGTCATTTCTTTCGAGAAGGTTACTTCATACATACCACTTACAAGATGAACTTCCTTCGCAAAACTTACTACAGACTTAAAACCTATTCCTCGATAGCCAATTGAAGCCCCTCTAGATTTGTTAGATGAAGCACTACGACATAAACTTTCAAGATCATTAATATTGAATGGCCTTCCATCGTTAGCGACAAGTAGATAATTCTTGTAACGTTTTACATAGAACCTTGTTGCTCCTGCGTCATCAGCATTTTGCAACAGTTCAATGAATGAACGGCTATTATAACTCTCAGAAACATATGCCTCAAGACCAGCCAAGTCCGATAATAGCATCGGAGAGTTTTGAGCCTCTGTGATAAGAGACTTTCTTAAATCTTCAATTTTCTGAATCATTTATACTGGGTATACTCTGATTTTACTAACTTCATCAACAGGGATATCAAGGTTAATTGTACCAAAATTATACACCTCAAAACCTTTAAAGTCATTTGAATGCAGGCTTGTGTGATAGACAATATTGTCATCAGAGTCGTAAACGGCAACTTCTACTCCAAAACTGTGATTAACAGCTTCGCCATTCAAGGCCAGAACTTCACAGAATAGCTTAAATGAAGTTTCATCAACAATCTTAACGGAAAACTTTTGGAGAGTCAGCCCAAACTGTTCCTCTATAGATTCAAAATGCTCGACCTTATTTTTCAGATTCAAATTGATATTACCGCTATCCTTTTCCTCTACGATGCCCCACTGGCCGTTTTGCCTTAGCAATAAGAGAGAAGCCAATTTGCCATCGTTAACTTCAAACTCGATTCTGTCGCCATCACCAACCCTCGTTATACCATCAAATTGAATTTCCAAATCGACAAAAGCATCCGCTTGGAGGAATGTACCATATACTCCAAAATTCAGCGTGAGGACTGAACCCCGTTTTAATCCTTGACTAACTGATATGTAGTTAAGGCTATGCGCAAGTTTCTTTTTCTTATCCGTGTTGTTAGTGACACGCATGATCAAGAATAGCTTTTCTTCACAGCACACTTCTTTCACCTCTTCCTTTATTATTTCGAAAGAGATTCCTTTAAACTGTAAGTTCTTTAATAGTACCATAATGTCGTTGTCATTTTGCTGCAAAATTAAATAATAATCTTCAAATTCGATGCTCAAAAATACTAAAATCACATAAAATGAAGCGAATTTGTTCATTTTTACGTGAAAAGAGGCAGAAAATAGACAACTAAATGAGAATATAAGTGAAAAATGTCCTTCAAAACAAAGATTTTCGTACAAAAATGCCACAATTATAAAAATTTGTGGTAACTTTGTACCGATTTTCTAGAAAACGGTATGGCAAAAGAGCAGAATTCATACATCTCGTCAGCCAGTATAAAGGAGCAGGGCAGGACGGCCTACTACAAGATGCTGGAGAGTGCGCGACAGGGCGAACTCATTCAGGTTCGCCGCGGCGTGTATGCCAATATCGACCAACTGAGCGGCAACATGATTGACATTAGCACCATCGTTCCAGAAGGCATCTTGTGTCTGTGGTCGGCTTGGAGCATTCACCAGCTAACAACTTCTATGCCGCAGGCTTTTCATGTGGCCATTAAAAGAGACAGAAAGGTAACGGTTCCGTCGTTCCCCAAAGTGGAGATTCACCATTATACAGAGGCAATTCTTGGAATTGGCGTGATGACGATGGAGATTGACGGCTTCAACATCCGGCTTTATGATGTGGAACGTTGCGTGTGTGATGCGGTGAAGTTCCGCAATAAGATAGGAATGGATGTCTGCTCGGAAATCATCAGCAACTATCTTGAACGCCCCAACAGAAATCTGAGCAAGTTGATGGACTATGCTCGGAAACTCCGTGTAGGCACCATTCTCGAACGATATCTGCAAGTGAAACTATGAGCAAGGACAACATAACGAATTACGGCAAGTCTATCCGCAGCAAACTACTGAACATTGCCAAGAAGGAGGATGTGTTTTATCAGACCATTCTCACACGATACTTTCAGGAGCGACTGCTTTACAGAATGTCGCAGATAAAATATCGCAGTAACTTCTATTTGAAAGGTGGTGCGCTGATGTATGCCTACGAGAAGTTTGCTGCTCGTCCCACGTTGGATATTGACTTCTTGGGTAACAACATCAGTAATGAAGGGGCAACTATCGTTGCTACTTTCAAGGAGATTTGTTCCGTGCCATACGAAGAGGATGGTATTACATTCGACACTGACAATATCACGGCACAGAACATTACCGAGTTCAAAGACTATCATGGTATCCGTCTGAGCATTCCTGTGAGGATGGACACCATTGCACAGGTGTTGACGATGGACATTGGATTTGGCGATGTTGGGAGCAACTGCCAAGCGTGAACATCATGGCCTATTCGCTTGAAACGGTCATTGCGGAGAAGATGCATGCCATAGTGGACCTTGCCGACCAGAGCAGTCGCATGAAAGACTATTATGACCTATACAACATCTTGTCGAAAGAGAGATATGACGTTGATACGTTGCAGGAAGCCATCATTCGTACATTTGAGAACAGGCACACTTCATACGATGCCGACACCATGTTTTTCCGCAAAGACTTTGCCGATAATCAGCAGATGCAGGTTAGGTGGCAGGCTTTCTTGCGCAAGATCATAAAAAACGAGAATGTCACGTTTGCAGATGTTGTAGTTTACATTCAGAATGAGTTGCGCCCATATTGGGAAAAACTGTCGCACGAATAAAGTCATTGCATAAGGAAAAGTAATACAGTAAAAATACCCCGATTTTATTTTTCCAACTGGAAAAAAACAATTTCCCAACTGGATTTTTAGTTTTTTCCAGTTGGGTGGCTTTTTTGTGTGTTTTAGGTGTAGCCTTGCTACAATCTGACAATCATCTACCGCTGATGTACCCCAAAAAAGGTATGTCAGCGGCATTTATATTGCGAAAATCTTCGTTTTGCGCAAAATGTGAAAATATAGACGCAATTTGTGTAACAATAGATTGCGGTTTTTTGTGTAATTTTGCAGCGGAATTCAAAACAAATGAAAGGATTATGAATATCAAAAGCATCATCACAGCCGTACTGGCACTGCTCGTATCGACGGCATGCAGCGGCAACAAACAACAAACAAAGTTAGAAACATCAAACGAAACAGCAGTTATGGCAAAGGACAGTAAGGCATTGGTAGTGTTCTTCTCGCATGCGGGAGATAACTACTCAGTAGGAAACATCGAGGTGGGCAACACGAAGATTGTGGCCGACTACATCACGGAAGTGACGGGTGCGGAGCAGTTCGAAATCGTGACCCACAAGTACGACGGAATGGCTTATAACCCGCTGATTGAACTGGCCAAGAAGCGACATCGACCTCGCGGGTTACGATGTGGTGTTCATCGGCGGTCCCGTGTGGTGGGGCACCTATCCGCAGGTGATGTTCACGTTCTTCAAGAAGCATGCGAACGACCTGAAGGGCAAGACTGTTATCCCCTTCACTACTCACGAGGGCAGCGGACTGGCCAGTTGCGTGGAAGATGTAAAGGAAGCCTTCCCTGATGCTAACGTCACGAAAGGTTTCAGCATCTACGGCCACGAGGTGCGCACGAATAAGGCAAAAGTTGAGAAGTGGCTGCAAGGATTAGGATATTAAAACAATACAAATATGGAGTACATCAGATTATCAAACGGAGTGGAGATGCCGTTGCTGGGCTACGGCGTGTTTCAGGTAAGTCCTGACGAGTGTGAACGATGCGTGACGGATGCGCTGAACGTAGGCTACAGGCTCATCGATACGGCGCAGGCTT
>ONNY01000073.1 GCA_900319305.1 uncultured Prevotella sp. | reverse complement strand
CATCTCGCTGCCCTTTATCCTGATGCGCCATTGGGAGGAATGGCAGGAGCATAAGACGCTGACAATGGATGACAGAGACCGCCGGCTTTGCCGCCTGGCGATGGAGATCCAGTACAAATGCCAGCAGTTCTATTTCGGTGAGATGGCTTACAACTATTTTGCCGATCAGAATAAGGAGTTTGTACAGCGTCGCCGCTCCACCCGCTATGATGAATGTTTCCGAAAGCTGCCTGAGGAGTTCAAGACACAGCAGTTTATGGAGGTGTTTGGATGTTCAAATTCTGCTGCATCGAGAGCCATTATCCGTTTTCAAGAAGATCAAATGGTGGAGAAAGTGAAGTTTGGATTGTATCGAAAGTTAGTGAGTGAGTTACCCTAAATGGGGTAACTTTCCCACTTTCCCACTTTCCCACTTTTGACATTAAGATTTTTATTATGTTACCACGAGGAATTAGAAACAATAATCCACTGAATATCCGCAGAGGTAAAGATCAGTGGCAGGGGCTGAGAGCCCAACAGACTGACGCATCGTTTTGTCAGTTTGAGAGTATGGAGTATGGTTGGCGGGCGGCCTTCTATCTGCTCACACGTACCTATTATCATAAGTATAGGTTGTTTACCATCCGGGCGATTATCAATAAGTGGGCACCGCCTCAGGAGAATCTGACAGCAACGTATATCCAGAACGTGAGTCGGTTGACGGGTATCCCGCCTGATGAACCGATTGGCATCCCGTCGGATCAGCCCGCGCGTTGGATGGCGCTAGGTGTAGCGATGGCGATTCAGGAGAATGGCACTGATAGTTTAGACTATTTCGCCATGCTGCGAGGGTGGGGATTAGCAAGAGAGGGTATTTAGCCCTCTCTTTCACTTTGTAACGAAATGATAGGTTTTGGGTGCAAAGTGATAGCAAATGGAAAGCAAAAGTGAATTTATGCTTTACAAAGTGTAAGTGTGTTTAGTTTTTAACAAACAAAAGGAAAGCGTTTTGCGCGTTTTCACGACATAAAGCAGTAATTTTGCCCCCGCAAACTTACAAACAGTGCATATTATTAACTAAGGTAAAGAGATATGAAAATTAAAAAGCGTTGGATCATCCTGATGACGGCGATGACGTTGATTGCCGTTGCGGGACTATTCGTAGGGGAGCCTACGTTTGAATGTGACTGGTCGGTCATCTCCGCGGCTGATGTGGCGTGGTTGATTACCGCCACTATTTTTGTGCTGATGATGACACCTGGACTGTCGTTCTTCTATGGCGGCATGGTGGGTGCGAAGAACGTCATCTCGACGATGTTGCAGTCGTTTATCGCCATGGGACTGATTTCGGTGCTGTGGGTGGTCATCGGCTTCTCGCTGTGCTTTGGCGACGACATCGGCGGCGTGATCGGCAATCCTTTCACATTCCCCATGTTTCATAACGTAGGCGGAGCCGTCTATACCACTCCTGCAGGCAACGTGTTGGGCGGTGCCACGATTCCGTTGGCACTGTTTGCCCTGTTCCAGATGAAGTTTGCCATCATCACCCCGTCGTTGATTACGGGTTCGTTTGCAGAGCGTGTGAGGTTTTCGGCCTATATGTTCTTCATGATGTTTTTCTTTTTCATCATCTATTGTCCGTTGGCTCATATGACATGGCATCCCGAGGGTTTGTTTATGAAGTGGGGTGTCGTTGACTTTGCGGGTGGTATCGTGGTACACGCCTCCAGTGGTGTGGCTGCCCTCGCAGGAGCGATCTATTTAGGACGGCGCAAGGCGGAGACCCGTAAGAGCGAACCAGCCAACATCCCCTTTGTACTTCTGGGTGCTGCCATGTTGTGGCTGGGTTGGTTTGGCTTCAATGCGGGTTCTTCGCTGCATGCCGACGGACAGGCCATCAAGGCGTTCCTGAATACGAATACCGCCTCGGCTACGGCCATGATGACGTGGATTTTCTTCGACTGTCTGCGCGGTCGTAAACCGTCGGCCATGGGTGCTGCCGTGGGTTGTGTCGTCGGTCTGGTGGCCATCACGCCATCGGCTGGTTACGTCACCGTGGGACAAAGCATCTTCATCGCCTTTGTCATCACGCTGATCTGTAACATCGCTGTCTATTGGCGTTCGCACTCCAACATCGACGATGCCCTCGACGTATTCCCCACGCACGGCACGGGTGGTATCTTCGGTACGGTGCTGACTGGTATCTTCATTCAGGAGGGTCTCATTGCAGGCACGTGGGAAGGTTTTGTGATCTTCCTCTACCACCTGCTCGCCATCGTCATCGTGTTCGTCTATACTTTCGCCATGAGTTGGTTGGGCTACACGCTCATCGACAGTCTGATCCCGATGCGTGTATCTGCCTTTAGTGAAAAGGTGGGTCTCGACTTCTCACAGCACGACGAGCAACGCTGCAGATTAATTGTCTGCAGCGCTTTTTTTGATGATGTCTTCTACCACTTTGGGGAAATGTTCCATTTCGAGCATGTGCTCTTTCTCGGCGATGATCTCTACGGTGTCATCGGGAGAAAGGGCGACCCGGAACTGGGCGATGATCTCGCCTGCATCGCAAACGGGGGTGACCCAATGGACGGTCATGCCTGTCTCCGTCTCGCCTGCAGCCTTCACAGCCTCGTGAACGTGGTGTCCCCACATGCCCTTGCCACCGTATTTCGGCAGTAGGGCAGGGTGGATATTGATGATCTTGTGGGGGAAAGCGTCGATCAGGAAGTCTGGAATCAGGGGGAGCCAACCTGCCAGGACGATGAAGCCGATGTCGTATTTGCGAAGCAGGGGCAACATGATGTCGGGGTTGTGCAGATCGGTCTTGGGGGTGACAGCCGTTGGTACACCGAGGCGCTGTGCCCTTTCGAGGACAAAGGCGTCGGGCTTGTTGCTGACGACCAAAGCCACCTTCACCAACGCTGAGTCGGCAAAGTGATGGATCAGATTCTCACAGTTCGTTCCGCTTCCCGAAGCAAAGATTGCTATGTTCATTATACTAAATGCTCAATTAAATCTGCACGGTCGCCTGGGAGCATGTCGATCACAGGAATCTCGACCATCGTGTAGCAGCCTGGCTGCAGACGCATGGAGGCACGGGCTACGTTCACCAGCACCTGACCTGTGAGGGCGGGGTTGTTGATGCTCATATTGAACTCCAGGCGCTGGTTCTGCGTCTTACCGCTCACACCCTTGCGCACAAGGTTCACACCATGACCCATATCACGCACGTCATCGACGCTCTCTACTTGGAACACATGCGTCTCGTCGCTGGCGAAGTAAGGATCGGCCTTGATGGCAGCAGTCACTTCGTCGAGTTTGGCACCGTCCTCGAGTTCTACATACACCATACGGCGGTGGATGCCCTCACCGAGGGGGATGGTCATACTCAAAGCGTTCTTCACACCAGCCTTAGAGCGTACGCAGACGCTGTGGCCCATCGACATACCAGGACCGAAGTTGGTGTAAGAGAGACCCTTCGGAGCCAGACTCTGCATCAGGGTGCGCACGATAGAGTCGCTGCCCGGATCCCAGCCTGCTGCAATCACACTCACGGTGTTGGTCTCCTTGTTGAGTTTCATCAGACGCTCACGGTAGCCGCGGATCTGTGTGTGAATATCGAATGAATCGACTGTGTTGATGCCGAGGGGCAGAATCTGGTTGGCATACTCCTCACAACTGCGGGTAGGTGTGGCGAGGATGGCTACATCCACATCCTTCAGTTCGCGGATATCCTTCACCACGTCATAGGGTGCGAGTTCGGCGGGCTTATTCTCTGCGCCATTGCGACGTACGATACCTGCTACTTCGAAATCTGGGGCTGTTTCCAGGGCCTCAAGTGCATACTTACCAATGTTGCCGTAACCGACGACGGCTGCTCTGATTTTCTTCATATTTTAATGTGTTTGTTGGTTATTTCAATCTTTTCGGTGGCAAAAGTACGCATTTTATCCGAAACAAATAGCAATTTGCTTGGAAAAATGCATAAAAACTTTCTAATTGTGACAGAATGCAAGGTTTTATGCAAGAAATATAATAAAATGAGCGGGAGAACGTTATTTTAAAAGTAAAAAGGTAAAAAAGTAAAAAGGAAAAAGAAAAAGGTAAAAAATAGAAGACTATGATTGAGTATATCAAAGGAGAACTGACCGAGCTGACGCCTGCATTGGCAACGATCGAGGCAGGCGGTATCGGTTACGGACTGAATATCTCGCTGAACACCTTCAGCGCGATTCAGGGGAAGAAGGAGGTGAAACTCTATGTGTATGAGGCCATTCGCGAAGATGCCCATCTGCTTTTCGGGTTCGTGAACAAAAAGGAACGGGAGATGTTCCTGCTGCTGATCACGGTGAGTGGGGTAGGTGCCAATACGGCACGGATGATGCTGTCGGGGATGAGTGTAGCAGAGTTGTGTAACGCCATCTCGACGGGCAATGCCAAACTGATACAGGGTATCAAGGGTATCGGCAAGATGACGGCGCAGCGTATCATCGTAGATCTGCGGGATAAGATCGTGGCCTTGGGCATTGCCGAGGAGATACCTGCGGGTGGTGCGACGGCGGCACCTGTGAACAATGAGGTGAAGGATGAGGCGGTTTCGGCGTTGACGATGCTGGGATTCGCGCCCGCACCGAGTCAGAAGGTGGTGTTGCAGATCCTGCAGGAGCAGCCCAATGCCCCTGTAGAGACCGTCGTGAAGCTTGCTCTCAAGCAAATCAAATAATATAAATTTTAGCAACGGACTACAGGACTGAAGGACTTTTATTGAGAGTCCTATTAGTCGTGTAGTCCGTTGCCATGAAAATGATGCGCAGGATAGTCGGGATAGTGATGGGCTTTTTGTTCGCGTGCGTGTATGCGCAGGCGCAGGAGGCTGATTCGCTACAGGCTCGCTGGCGTATCCAGAAGACGGCTCCCGTGCTGGTGGCTGACCTCGACTCATCCGCCATCGACCTGAAGCGTCCTGACAATATCCGTCAGACGGTGGAGTATGACGACTCTGCCAACGTGTATTATCTCGGCTCGAAGATCGGCGACACCTACCTGAACGCCCCCATCCTGATGACCCCTGACGAGTATCGCCGTTGGAGTGAGAAAAGGGCGATGCAGAACTTCTTCCGCAAGAAGAACACGGAGAACGTGGAGAACAAGGGCAAGGACAAGTTCTCGTTTGCCGACATGCACTTCGACCTCGGACCAGCGGAGAAGATCTTCGGTCCTGGTGGTGTGCGTATCAGGACCCAGGGAACGGCAGAGTTGAAGATCGGTGTGAACATGAAAAGCATCGACAACCCATCGCTGCCCATCCGAAACCGCAGGACCACCGGCTTCGACTTCGACGAGAAGATCAACCTCTCCGTAAACGGTAAGGTGGGCGACAAGGTGAACATGAACCTGAACTACAACACGGATGCCACCTTCGACTTCGACACGCAGAACCTGAAACTGAAATACGAGGGTAAGGAAGACGAGATCATCAAACTGGTAGAGGCTGGTAACGTGTCGTTCCCCTCGAACAACTCGTTGGTGAAGGGCGCGTCGAACCTCTTCGGCGTAAGGGCTGACATGCAGTTCGGACGATTGAAACTGCAGACGGTGCTCTCGCAGAAGAAGTCATCGACGAAGAGCGTCTCGACGAAAGGCGGTACGCAGACCACGCCCTTTGAGTTTGATGCTGCCGACTACGAGGAAAACCGCCACTTCTTCCTGGCACATTACTTCCGTCAGCATTACGACGATGCGATGGCGAACCTGCCCAACCTCCTGACGGGTATCGAGATCAACCGTGTGGAGATCTGGGTGACGAATAAGTCGGGAGTGACTACCAACACCCGTAACATCGTGGCACTGACTGATCTGGGTGATACGCAGGTAAGCAATCCCATCTGGACGACGACGGGACTGCCAGTGCCTGGCAATGGTGCCAATACGGAGTATGCCACGCTGACCAGTCAGTATGAGGAGGCCCGTGACATCGACAAGGCCAACGATGTGCTCTCCAGGATTCCTGGTTTCATCGCAGGGCGCGACTTCGAGGTGCTGTCGAGTGCCCGTCTGCTGACGAGTTCGGAATATACCGTGAACAAAGCCCTGGGTTATGTGTCGCTGCGGGCTGGACTGCAGACGGATCAGGTGCTGGCAATCGCCTATGAGTTCACCTATGGTGGTGTGACTTATCAGGTAGGCGAGTTTGCCAGTGACCTGACGGATCCCACGAAGTCGCTCTTTGTGAGGTCGCTGAAGAACACCGCCAACCATCCGCAACAGGGTAACTGGCACCTGATGATGAAAAACGTGTATTACCTCGCCTCGACGGTGGAGCGGACCAAGTTCCGCCTCGATATTAAGTTCCAGAGCGACACCGTGGGCGTGTATCTCACCTATATCCCTGAGCCTCAGGTGAAGAACCGTCCGCTGATACGACTGTTGGGTGCTGACCACTTGGACCAGAACAACAAACCCAATCCTGACGGCTACTTCGACTTCGTGGATGGCTACACCGTGAGCAACGGACGTGTGTTCCTGCCCTCGGCGGAGCCTTTCGGCAGTTATCTGCGGGAACAGTTGAGGCGTGCCGGTGTGGATGCCGTGACGGCCGAGAAATACGTGTTCAGTCAACTCTACGACTCCACGAAAACCACTGCCAAACAGGTTGCGGAGAAGGATAAGTACATCATGACTGGCCAGTATAAGGGTTCTACGGGCAGTGTAATCTCCCTCGACGCCTATAATGTGCCGCCTGGATCGGTGGTGGTGACGGCAGGTGGTGTGACGCTGACGGAGGGCACTGACTATAGCGTGGATTACTCGGCGGGTGAGGTGACCATCCTCAACCAGAGCATCATCGATGCTGGTACGAACGTGAACGTGTCGTTGGAGTCGAACACCAACTACGGCATGCAACGTAAGTCGATGGTGGGTATCAACTGGGAATATGAGTTCTCGAAGAACTTCCAGATCGGCGGTACGCTGATGCACCTCTCCGAACAGGCGCTCACCTCGAAGGTGGCGTTGGGACAGGAACCGTTGAACAACACGATATGGGGACTGAGTGTGAACTGGAAACAGGAGAGTCAGTGGCTGACCTCGATGCTCGATAAGATCCCCTTCCTCCACGTGAAGGAGCCCTCGCACATCAACTTCACGGGTGAGTTTGCCCATCTCATCGCAGGGACGGCTGGCGGTGTGCAGGACAATGCCTCGTATATCGACGACTTCGAGAACTCCAAGAACTATATCGACGTGAGTAATCCGAAGGCTTGGCAACTCTCGAGTGTGCCTTCATCGTTCCCCGAGTCGCAGGACAAGACTGAGGTGACCAGCGGCTACAACCGTGCCCTGCTGGCCTGGTATAACATCGACCCGCTCTTCACCCGTCGTTCCTCGACGCTGACACCGGCGCATATCAAGAGCGATCTGGAGCAGTTGTCGAACCACTATGTGCGTGAGGTCTATGTGAAGGAACTCTATCCCAACCGTCAGCAGAGCACCTACAACGGCGCCACCTCGACGCTGCCCATCCTGAACCTGGCCTACTATCCCCAGGAGCGCGGTCCTTACAACCTGACCCACGACGTGAATCAAGACGGAACACTGCGCCAGCCCGAGACGAAGTGGGGCGGTATGATGCGCAAACTCGATGTCAACGACTTCGAACAGGCTAACATCGAGTATATCGAGTTCTGGTTGCTCGATCCCTTTATCTACACCCGTCAGGACGGTACGGCCTCCGAGTATGCGGGCGACCTCTACTTCGACCTTGGTGAGATCAGTGAGGATATCCTGCGCGACGGAAAGAAGTTCTATGAGAGCGGCATGCCTGTGGATGGCTCCAACGCATTTACCACCACCCAGTGGGGTAAGATCCCCGTGCAGGCCACGCAGACCACCGCCTTTGCCACCACCGATGGCTCAAGACGACTGCAGGATGTGGGCTTCAACGGACTGAACGATGCGGAGGAGCAGGGTTACGGCGCTTATAAGGAGTGGCTCGATGAGGTGGTCAACAGCGGGGCGGTGACGAAGGACAGTATCATCCAGGCCTGGCGTGCGGACCCTGCAGGTGATGACTACCACTACTTCCGAGGTTCCGACTTCGACGAGGAGAAGAAGAGTATCCTCGATCGTTATAAGCGCATCAACAACCCGCAGGGCAACTCACCTGACACCGACAATCAGACAGAGTCGTACGACACCAGTTATAAGAGCGGTCCGGATGTGGAGGATATCAATCAGGACTTCACGATGAACGAGTTTGAACACTACTTCCAGTACAAGGTACGCATCAGTGATGAGATTCTCGAAGCCTACCGTCAAGGGGTAGCCCCTGAGGACTGTTACATCTCCGACATGCGTACCAGCGGTGTAAAACTGCGCAATGGCGACACCACGACGGTGAACTGGTATCAGTTCCGTGTGCCCCTGATAGAGTATAAGGGCAGGAAAGGCAGCATCAGCGACTTTACCAGCATCCGTTTCATGCGTATGTTCATGACGGGTTTCCAGAAGCCCATTGTGCTCCGTCTCGGCAGTCTCAACCTCGTAAGGGGTGAGTGGCGTGTCTATAAGCAGAGTCTTGGTACGAGTGGTGCCGAAACGGGCACACTGACTGTGAATGCCGTGAACATCGAAGAGAACAACGACAAGAAGCCCGTGAACTACGTGTTGCCGCCAGGCATCAGTCGTGTGACAGATCCTGGTCAGCCTCAGTTGGTGGAGAGTAATGAGCAGGCGTTGCAGATGATTGTGAACGACCTGCAACAGAACGAGTCGAAGGCGGTGTATAAGAAGACCACCATCGACCTGCGCCAGTATAAGCGGATGCAGATGTTCGTGCATGCCAACCACCTGCTGCCTGATCCTACCGCCTTGGAGGATAGGCAGTTGGCGGTGTTCATCCGTCTGGGTAATGACTACAAGAACAACTACTACGAATACCAGATACCGCTTGTGCTGACGCCTGACCGCAGCGACTACAGCCAATACTCCAATGCCGACCGCCAGTTGGTGTGGCCCATCGATAATATGCTCGACATCAGTCTCGACGTGTTTACCAACCTGAAGAAACAGCGTAACCAGTTGAAGTCTATGGGACAGGCTGCCTACAACCAGCTTTATTCCGCTTACGACCCAGCCAAGCCAGCCAATAAGATCAGCATCCTGGGTAACCCGACACTCGGAGAGGTGAAGGTGATGATGATCGGTGTGAGGAATATTGCCAGTGAGGTGAAGTCGGGTGAGGTGTGGGTCAATGAACTCCGTCTGATGGAATCCAACAATGAGGGCGGTTGGGCGGCCTCGGGTATGATGAACGTCCAACTCTCCGACTTCGGTATGGTGAACGTCTCAGGCCGTTATATCAGCGACGGCTTCGGTGGCCTGGAGGAGGGTGTGATGCAGCGTTCCACCGATACCCAGAAGCAGTATAGCGTCACCACCTCTCTCGAACTCGGCAAGTTCTTCCCTGATAAGGCGAAGGTGTCGGTCCCCCTCTATTACTCCTACAGTAAGGAGATTGTCAAACCGCGTTACAACCCGTTGGACAGTGACCTGCGTCTCGATGAGGCGTTGGATGCAACCAATCTCCAACATGCGCTGGGGACTGAAGACGAAGCGGCATCCGATGCCTTACGACCCAGCCAACTTCTCGTTCAGTTATAGTCATGCCCACCGTTTTACATCGGGTAAGACCACCGTCTATGAGAAGGAAGACCAGTGGCGGGGTGCCCTGAACTATGCCTATGCGCCCGTGTATAAGACGTGGGAGCCGTTCAAGAAGATGAAAGGCAACCAGAAGTGGCAGAACTTCCACAGGGCCTTCGGACTGAACTACCTGCCTCAGAGCATCGCCTTTAACACCGAGATCACCCGCAGTTACTACGAACTGCAGGAGCGTGACATGGAGAATCTCGACAACCACAGTCTGCCGCTTACCTTCAACTCGCAGTTCCTCTGGAACCGTGACTTCGCCCTGCGCTGGGACTTCACGAAGAACCTGCACTTCAACTTCCAGTCGGCCACCCATGCGGAGATCGAAGAACCTTATACCCCAGTGAACAAAGACCTCTATCCGGATCGGTATTCGGCCTGGAAAGACTCCGTGTGGCACAGTATCAAGAACCTGGGTACGCCCCTCGACTACCAGCAGCAGATCACCGCCAGTTATCAGTTGCCCCTGAACAAACTGCCTTATCTGGAGTGGGTGAACAGCGATGCCACCTATAATGCCCGTTATACCTGGGTGCGTGGTACGAAGCGTAACGACGGTGTGTCTCTGGGTAACACCATCAACAGCAACCGCAATCTGAACATCAACGGCTCGTTCAATCTGGAGACCGTCTATCATTACTTCCCCTTCCTCAAGAAGGCTGATGAGCGCTATAGGAGAGGGAATAGGACTAGCATGGCTAGCATGACTAGCCGAACTAGCCGAACTAGAGATGCTAGAAATACTAGTCAGGCTAGGAATGCTAGTCAGGCTAGTCCCCTCACCCCCGACGAAGAAAAACTCCCCCTCCATAAGAACGCCTATCAGCGTGAGGTTACCCTGCGCCCTGATACCACCATCACCGTAGCCCACAACAAAAATGCCCGTCGCCTCGTTGTGACGGCCCGCACGAAGGACGGACAGCCCTATCGCATCAAGTATAAGGTGATCGATGCCAATAAGATCCTGATCAAAAACCTCGACACCGTACAGGTGAAACTCAGTATCGTGGCAAAGCCCTCCAGTGAGAACGAGTGGTGGTACAAACCTACCCAGGCGGCTGCCAGTTTCCTGATGATGGTACGCTCGATTAACGTCAGTTACCGCAACCAGTATTCGATGCTGCTACCAGGTTTCCTGCCGATGGTCGGCGACATCTTCGGACAGAATGCCGACGGTCTGTTGAAACCAGGTCTCGACTTCGCCTTCGGACTGATAGGCGACAACTACATCGACAAGGCTTTGGAGAATAATTGGCTGATCAAGAAAGACGACATCGCCACACCTGCCACCGTCAACAGTGTCAACGACCTGCAGATTCGGGCAGTGCTCGAACCGATCCGCGACTTGAAGATCGACCTCAATGCCTCGTGGACTGATAACCGTGCCCGTAGCATCCAGTATATGTATGCTGGCAAGCCCACCACCCATAGCGGCTCGTTTAACATGACCACCATCTCACTGAAAGGCTCGTTGGCAGGTATCGGCGATGCTACCAATGATTACGCCTCCAGCACCTTCGACCACTTCCGCTCGCTCATTCCTGAGTTCCGTGACAGGGTGCAGGCACAATATGCCGATGCTCCGCAGAAGCATCAGGATGTCAATCCCTACAGTGCCGACGTGATGGTGCCTGCCTTCCTCTCTGCCTATACAATGGGAGCCGGCAAGTCGCTTACCATCTTCCCCGCCATCACCCGTATGTTGCCCAACTGGAGCGTACGCTATACCGGTCTCTCGAGAATCCCGTGGGTGAGCGAACACCTGAAGAGTCTCACCCTGAGTCATGCCTATAAGAGCGTGTATAGTGTGGGTGGTTATGCCTCATACAGTGCTTGGCAGGAATACATGAACGGACTGGGTTTCATCAAGGATCAGATGACGGGTGGTCTTTTGCCCTCGTCGATGTACAACGTCTCTACCGTGAGTATCAACGAGGCCTTCTCGCCCTTGTTCGGTGTCGATGCCACCTTCCTGAATAATCTCTCGGCGAAGTTGGAATACCGTACTACGCGTGTGCTCAGTCTCTCCATGACGAGTGTTCAGATCAACGAGGCCCTGAGTCGTGATTGGGTCTTGGGTATGGGTTATAAGATTCAGGACTTCCGCCTCTTTACTGATGGCTTCAGTCGTAAGGTTAAGAAGACGCAGAAACGTTCGAAATCTCCGAGTAATTCTAGTTCTGCTAGTCAGGCTAGTTCTTCTAGTTCTAAATCCGGTGTGAACCACGATCTGAACCTGCGCCTCGACATCTCTTTCCGCAAACAGGCGGCCATCACCCGTGATATTGCCTCGGGTATGTCGTCGGCCTCCAGTGGCAACAGTGCCTTCAAACTTTCCTTCATGGCGGACTATACGCTGAGCCGTCTGATGACTATCACCGCCTACTACGACCAGCAGACGAATACACCCCTGCTCGCCAACAGTTCTTATCCTACCACCACCCGCGACTTCGGTCTCTCACTGAAATTCTCCCTGACGCGATAAAATGAAGAAAGGCTCCCTTTGTGTGAAGGAAGCCTTTCTTGTTATTTCTTGTCGTAAGCGTGGACGGGGTAGTCGGTGGTGAAGTGAAGTCCGCGACACTCCTTGCGTTCCAGGGCCCAGCGGGTGATGAGATAACCCACATTGATCATGTTACGGAGTTCGCAGATGTCCTTCGAAGCCTTCACACGCTTGAAGAGGCGTTCGGTCTCCTCGTAGAGCATGTCGAGACGATCCCAGGCACGGTGCAGACGGAGGTCCACACTTTGCGTAATGAGTACTTTCTCCTCGTTGGTCATCGTGCCCTCATCGTTCCATTTGGGTACCTCATTGTTGAAGTCGTAGAGATCGACATGGGCCACAGAGTCCTTCGCTGCTGCATCGGCATAGACCACTGCCTCGATGAGTGAGTTGGATGCCAGACGGTTACCGCCGTGCAGACCTGTGCAGGAACATTCGCCAAGGGCGTAGAGGCGTTCGATGCTCGACTGACCGTTGAGATCAACCTTGATACCACCACACATGTAGTGGGCAGCAGGGCGCACGGGGATATAGTCGGTAGTGATGTCGATGCCGATGGAGAGACACTTCTGGTAGATGTTCGGGAAGTGATGGCGGGTCTCCTCGGGATCCTTATGGGTGACGTCGAGACAGACATGATCCAGACCGTGGATCTTCATCTCCTTATCAATGGCACGTGCCACGATGTCACGTGGTGCCAACGACAGACGCTCATCGTATTTCTGCATAAACTCCTCACCGTTGGGCAGTTTGAGGATACCGCCGTAGCCGCGCATTGCCTCAGTGATGAGGTAGGCGGGATGGGTCTCCTTCGGATTATGGAGCACCGTGGGATGGAACTGTACGAACTCCATGTCGGCTACCGTTCCCTTGGCACGATACACCATAGCGATACCGTCGCCAGTGGCAATGACGGGATTCGAGGTGGTGAGATATACGGCACCGCAGCCGCCCGTACACATCACCGTGACTTTTGAGAGATAGGTATCCACTTTCTGCGTCTTGGGATTGAGCACATAGGCGCCGTAGCACTGGATATTAGGTGAGCGGCGGGTGACGCGCACGCCTAAGTGGTGCTGGGTGATGATCTCCACGGCGAAGTGGTTCTCCTTGATGTCGATATTGGGATCGTTTCGAACGGCTTCCATCAGGCCGCGCTGGATCTCTGCACCCGTGTCGTCGGCATGGTGGAGGATACGGAACTCGGAATGACCGCCCTCACGGTGGAGGTCGAAGGAACCGTCGTCCTTCTTGTCGAAGTTTACACCCCACTTCACCAGTTCCTGGATCTGCTCGGGGGCTTTGCGTACCACCTGTTCCACCGCCTTACGGTCGGAGATGTAGTCGCCTGCGATAATCGTATCGGCGATATGTTTGTCGAAGGTATCCACTTTCATGTTGGTGACAGAGGCGACACCACCCTGTGCAAACGAGGTATTTGCCTCGTCGAGTGAGGTCTTGCAGATCATGCAGACGCGCCCTTTTCCAGACTTTGCCACCTTCAGGGCGTAGCTCATTCCGGCTACACCGGCACCGATTACAAGGAAATCGTACTTATAAACCATAATTGACGTATTTTGATTATTTGCTGCAAAGGTAGTTATTTTTTAGACAAAAGAACAAAAGAAACATAAAAAAATTGTGTTCTTATGTACTTATGTCTAAATTATTTCGTATCTTTGCACCAAAACCAACGACGAAGATGAAGAGACTGTGGACGATAATCCTCTTGCTCGCCCCACTGGCTGTGTTTGCGCAGCAGGTGGTGGTCAGTGGCAACGTGGTAGATGACAAGACCGGAGATGCACTGGGACAGGTGAGTGTCTCAGCAGGTCGGGTATCTGTAGTGACGAACGAAGACGGTGATTTCACCCTGAAGCTGACAGAGGCGCCAGGAAAGATAGCCATCTCACATGTGGGTTATAAGACCCGTTATCTGGATGTCAAGCCTGGGCAGTCGGAGAACCTGAAGGTGAGACTCCGTCCGGCAACGATACAATTGCGTGAGATCGTGGTCGTGAATGAAGACCCAAGGGAACTGGTGGAAACCGCTATCAGTAAGATTCCCGAAAACTATAGTATGGTGCCTGAGATGCTGAAGGGTTTCTATCGTGAGACTGCCATGAAGCGCAAGCACTATATCTATGTGGCAGAGGGTGTGGAGGATATGTATAAGACGCCTTATAACCGCAGTGTCCATCGCGACAAGGTGGCTATCGTTAAAGGACGTCGGCTGCTCAGTCAGAAGTCGAGCGACACCTTAGGCATCAAAGTGATGGGCGGTCCGGTGCAGGCCGTGTTTCTGGATCTGGTGAAGAACCGTGAACTCCTGTTTACCAAGGAGCACATGGATGAATATCGTTTCACGATGGGGACGCCAGAGTTCATCAATGACCGTCAGCAGTTCGTGGTAAACATGGAGCCGGCTCTAGTTACCGACTATGCGCTCTTTCATGGTAAGATCTATATCGACTGCGAACGACTTGCCTTTACACGTATCGAACTCGACCTTGACATGAAGGACAAGGACAAGGCGACGCGCACGATGCTGGTGAAGAAACCCTTCGGTGTGAAGTTCAAGCCGAGAGAACTGTCGAGTGTGGTTGATTACCGCTATGAAGACGGTGTGACGCGCATCAGTTATCTGAAGAATACGTTCCGCTTTAACTGCGACTGGAAGAAACGGCTCTTTGCGACCTCGTTCACGGCAACTTGTGAGATGGTGGTGACTGACAGTAGTTCGGAAGATATCCGTCCTATCGGCAACAGAAATTCATTTGACTCGCGTGATTCGTATTATCCTATAATATCATAGAACCTTCGGAGTCGCTGGACAAAGCCATTCAGAAACTCGTGTCCAAGTACCGGAGAAATTAGTAATAGTTTATAGTTTAAGGTTTAAAGTGAAAATACAGAAGAGATATTTATTATCGTTTATTTTTGTGGCAACCTCCTTTGTCGGTCTGCAGGCGCAGACGGAGCAGGTGGTTGTGGATACATTAACAACAGATACGGTCGTGGTGCTCCCATGGCCGCAGAATGTTCAGGCCCGTCTGGACACGCTCATGCAGGACCCGCTGTTGGAGTCCACTCAGTTAGGTCTGATGGTGTACGACCTCACCGCCGATTCCCTCTTGTATAGTCATGGGGCGAAACAGACCCTGCGCCCTGCCTCGACGATGAAGTTGCTCACCGCCGTGACTGCCATCGACCTCTTAGGCGGTGACTATAAGTTGAACACCTCGTTGCGTTATAAGGGTACGGTAAAAGACAGTGTGCTGACGGGTGACCTGATCTGTGTGGGCAGTCTGGACCCGATGTTCGATGCCAACGATATGCGCGCCTTTGTAGAGAGCGTGAAGGGACTGGGTGTCGATACGATCCGCGGACGTTTGGTGGTTGCCCCCTCGTTCAAGGAGGAGGAACTGTTTGGTGAAGGCTGGTGCTGGGATGACGAGAATCCCCAACTGTCATCGTTGCTCGTGGAGCGGAAGGATGAGTTTATGATGGTCCTCGCCAATAAACTGCGCGATGCCGGTATCGTGGTGGAGGCGCCTGTCACCACAGCCCCTCTTGATAGGGATGCACTGATGCTCTGCTTGCGTAGTCACAAACTCAAGGAGATTCTGGTGCCGATGTTGAAGGAGAGTGATAACCTCTATGCCGAGGCACTGTTCTTCCAGATAGCCGCTTCTCAGACGGCACGTCCTGCCAAGGCAGCGCATGCCCGACAACTGATAAAACGCGAACTCTCGAAGGCGGGTGTATCGGGTATCGCCTACAGGATTGCTGACGGTAGCGGTCTGTCGCTCTACAATTACGTCACACCAGAATTGATGGTGAAGTTATTGTGCTATGCGTATAAGAACACGAAAATCTTCATGCAACTCTATCCAGCCTTGCCCATCGCAGGACAGGACGGTACGTTGAAGAAGCGTATGACGGGCCCCTATACCAACGGTAAGGTGAAGGCGAAGACGGGTACGTTGACGGGTATCTCGTCGTTGGCAGGTTATCTCACCTCGGCAAACAATCATGTGCTGGCTTTCTGCATCATCAATCAGGGGGTACTCAAGAATGCCGAGGGCAGGGGCTTCCAAGATAAGGTGTGTACGGCACTCTGTAAGTAAGAAATTAAAGAAGTTAGAGATGATGAATAAGCAAGAACAGATCTTAGTGAGAATTACGGGACAGGATCGTCCGGGACTCACGGCATCGATCATGGGCATTCTGGCCAAGTATGACGCACAGATCCTCGACATCGGTCAGGCGGATATCCACTCCACCCTCTCTCTGGGTATCCTGATCCGCATGGACGAGACCAATTCAGGACAGGTGATGAAGGAACTGCTCTTCAAGGCTACAGAACTGAATGTGAACATCGGTTTCTCACCCATCACGGATGAAGAGTATGAAGACTGGGTGGGACATCAGGGTAAGAACCGCTATATCCTCATGGTACTGGGACGCCAGTTGGAAGCCCGTCAGATCGAAGGGGCTACACGCATCCTTGCCGACCAGGGACTGAACATCGATTCTATCCTGCGACTGACGGGTCGTAAAAGCATCAAGAACCCAGGCAAGCATATCCGTGCCTGTATCCAGTTCTCATTGCGTGGTGAACCGATCAACCGTCAGGAGATGCAGTCGAAGCTGATGAAGTTGTCGCAGGAGATGGAGATCGATTTTTCCTTCCAGCGTGATGATATGTTCCGCAGGATGCGCCGCCTGATCTGCTTCGATATGGACTCCACGCTGATCCAGACGGAGTGTATCGACGAGCTGGCAGAGCGTAACGGGGTAGGGGCAGAAGTGCGTGCCATCACCGAGAGCGCCATGCGGGGAGAGATAGACTTCAAGGAGAGCTTTACCCGTAGGGTGGCGCTGTTGAAGGGACTTGACGTGAGTGTGATGCAGGAGATTGCCGAGAACCTGCCCATCACGGAGGGCGTGGACCGACTGATGTCTATTCTGAAGACTTGTGGTTATAAGATTGCCATCCTCTCTGGTGGATTCACCTATTTCGGTGAATATCTGCAGCGTCGTTATGGTATCGACTATGTGTATGCCAATGAACTCGAGATTGGTGAAGACGGAAAACTCACAGGCCGATATGTCGGAGAGATCGTAGATGGTCACCGGAAAGCGGAACTGTTGAAACTTATTGCCCAGGTGGAGAAGGTGAACCTTGCCCAGACGATTGCCGTGGGTGATGGTGCCAACGACTTGCCGATGATCTCCGAGGCAGGATTGGGTATTGCCTTCCATGCGAAACCCCGTGTGGTGGCTAATGCCGAGCAGAGTATCAATACCATCGGTCTCGACGGCGTGCTCTATTTCCTTGGCTTCAAAGACAGTTACTTAGGCGACCAAGGTAAGTTGTGATTTAGCAACGGACTACAGGACTTAAGGACTTTTTATGGGTTTTGCAAGCATTTTACTGGAGTGGTTTCGGGAGAACGGTCGCGATCTGCCTTGGCGGCAGACCCGCGATCCGTATGCGATATGGCTCTCGGAGATCATCCTCCAACAGACCCAGGTAAAACAAGGTTGGGAATACTGGGAGCGTTTTATGCACCATTGGCCTACTGTAGAAGCACTGGCGAAAGCCACAGAAGACAAGGTGCTGCGAGAGTGGCAGGGGCTGGGCTATTACAGTCGGGCGCGGAACCTCCACTATGCTGCCAAACAGATTGTGGCACTCGGGCATTTCCCTGATACATTGGCAGAGATCAAACAACTGAAGGGTGTGGGCGACTATACTGCTGCCGCCATCGGGAGCATCGCCTTCGGACTGCCTGCGGCTGTGGTGGATGGGAACGTGTATCGGGTACTGGCACGTCATTTCGGTATCGATACGCCGATCAATACCACAGAAGGAAAAAAGACGTTTGCAGCGATGGCACAAGAACTATTACCTCCTAAGGAAGCATCAGCCTATAACCAAGCCATCATGGACTTCGGTGCCATTCAGTGTACGCCGCAGTCGCCGCATTGCGACAGTTGTCCCCTGATGGAATCCTGTATCGCCTTCCGAGAGAGACGAGTCGCCCAGTTGCCTGTTAAGTTGAAGACCCTCAAAGTCACTGAGCGACACCTTATATATATTTATATACGTTGCCAGGGACAGACGGCTATCCGTCGGCGCGGACCTGGTGACATCTGGCAAGGACTTTGGGAACCCGTGTTAGTGGATGCAGAGTCGGCAGTGCCACCGACAGCAAAGTTATTGTGTCACCATGTGAAGCATGTGCTGACTCATCGGGTGCTCTATGCCGACTTCTATCTGCTCGATACAGACGTGAGACCGGAACTCCCCTCAGATTATATCTGGATCGCTGAAAGTGCTCTTGAATGCATTACTTTTGCAGGGCAAAACGAGTAATTTGAGCTAAAAACTAAGTAGATTTTATGATTTGGAATGAAAGCGTTGAGTGCATGGACCGCGAACAACTTCGTGAGATCCAGAGCCGCCGCCTCGTGAAAATGGCGGAGTATGTTTATCACAACACCCCCTTCTATCGGAAGAAGTTCCAGGAGATGGGTTTGGAGCCTGGCGATATCAAGAGCATTGATGATATCGTTAAGTTGCCGTTTACTAATAAACTCGATTTGCGTGACAATTATCCGTTTGGATTGGCTGCCGTGCCGATGAGTCAGATTGTGCGTATCCACGCTTCGTCGGGAACGACGGGAAAACCCGTGGTGGTGCTCTATACCCGCAAGGATCTGGCGATGTGGGCTGAGGCCATCTCACGTGCCTTCACTGCATACGGCCAAGTGGCTTATGGCTATGGTCTGTTCACCGGTGGTCTGGGAGCGCACGACGGTGCTACGAATATCGGTGCCTCGGTGATCCCCATCTCTTCTGGTAATACCCAGAAACAGATGACACTGATGCACGACTTTGGAACGACGGTGCTCTGCTGTACGCCTTCTTATGCCATGTTCCTTGGTGAGGCGATGCAGGAGTGTGAGTGGCCCCGTGACGAGTTTAAGTTGAGGGTAGGTGTCTTCGGTGCTGAGCCCTGGACGGAGAAGATGCGTGTGAAACTGGAGGAGAGTCTGGGTATCAAGGCTTATGATATCTACGGATTGAGTGAGATTGCCGGTCCTGGTGTGGGTTATGAGTGTGAGCATCAGTGTGGTACCCACCTGAATGAAGACTATTTCTATCCTGAGATCCTGAATCCGGAAACGGGGGAGCCGTTGCCCGAGGGACAGTTTGGTGAATTGACTTTCACCCATCTGACAAAGGAGGGTATGCCGCTGTTGCGCTACCGTACACACGACCTGACAGCCCTGCACTATGAGAAATGTGCGTGTGGACGTACGTTGGTGAGAATGGACCGTATCTTGGGCCGTTGCGACGATATGCTGATCATCCGTGGTGTGAATGTGTTCCCATCACAGATCGAGGATGTCATCCTGAAGTTGCCTGAGTATGAGCCTCACTTCCTGTTGACTGTGGATCGTGTGAACAATACCGATACCTCAGAGTTGAGAGTGGAGGTGAAGGACGAGTACTTCACCGACGATATGGCGACGATGGTGGGTCTGCAGAAGAAACTGGAGAGCGAGTTGCGTAGCGTAATCGGTCTGGGCTTCAAGGTGAAGTTGGTAGAGCCAAAGGGCATTGAGCGCTCTGAGGGTAAGGC
Organism: uncultured Prevotella sp.; assembly: GCA_900319305.1. GTDB lineage: Bacteria > Bacteroidota > Bacteroidia > Bacteroidales > Bacteroidaceae > Prevotella. The sequence goes on along the minus strand of ONNY01000073.1, from coordinate 2,303 downwards.
CAAGCGCGTGATCGACAAGCGTAAGTTTGAGAAATAAGGAGTAAAAACCATAAAACGTTAAGTATATGAAAGCAAAGCAACTGTCTGTATTCCTCGAGAACAAGTCTGGACGACTGACCGAGGTGACCGAGGCCTTAGGGGCCGCAGGTATCAACCTTTCTGCCATGAGTATCGCTGACAACAGCGACTTCGGTATCCTGCGTTGTATCGTGTCGGATCCCGACAAGGCGTATAAGGTGTTGAAAGAGGCGCACTTCGCCGTGAAGATCACCGATGTGATCGGCTTCGTATGCCCGAACACCAGTGGTTCGTTGGCTATTGTATTGAAGCACCTGTCGGATAATGGTGTGTTCATCGAGTATATGTACTCATTCGCCAATGGCGATGTGGCTACAGTGGTTATCCGTCCGACGGATCTGGAGGCCTGTGATAAGATCCTCGCAGAGAAAAAAGTGGAACTGATGGCCGATAGCGATCTATATCAGTTATAAAATAAGGTAAAACTGCAAAATTTCCTCTGTGAAATTTTGCAGTTTCGTTTTTTTAGATTACCTTTGCAGCGAATTTTGAGCAGGATATCTAAAAGAAAGCAATGAATATAAGTGAATTGACTGCCATCTCGCCTATTGATGGTCGTTATAGAGGTAAAACCGAACCCTTGGCCGCGTATTTCTCTGAGTATGCCCTTATCAGGTATCGCGTACGTGTAGAAATCGAGTATTTCATCACCCTTTGTGAATTGCCTTTGCCGCAATTACAGGATGTCGATCATGCATTGTTCGACCAACTTCGTGACATCTATCGTCAGTTTACAACTGCTGATGCCAAGCGGGTGAAAGATATTGAGAAGGTGACCAACCATGACGTGAAGGCTGTGGAGTACTTCATCAAGGAGAAACTTGACGCCATGGGCGGTTTTGAGCATTATAAGGAGTTTATCCATTTCGGGCTCACCTCGCAGGATATCAACAACACCAGTGTGCCCCTTTCTATCAAGGAGGCGCTGGAGCAGGTGTATTATCCGCTTCTGGAGGAGTTGATTGAACAACTGAACGACTATGCCGAGCAGTGGAAGAATATTCCGATGCTGGCAAAGACACACGGACAACCTGCATCACCGACCCGTCTGGGTAAGGAGGTGATGGTGTATGTGTATCGTCTGGAAGAGCAGCTGCGTGCTTTGAAGGAGACACCGGTGACGGCTAAATTCGGCGGTGCTACCGGTAACTTCAATGCCCATCATGTGGCTTATCCCCGGTATGACTGGCGTGAGTTCGGCAACAGCTTCGTGAGTGAGAAGCTCGGTTTGGAGCGTGAGCAGTTCACGACTCAGATTTCCAACTATGACTGGCTGGGCGCTATCTTCGATGCGATGCGCCGTATCAATACGATCATCATCGATCTCGACCGCGACTTCTGGATGTATATCTCGATGGATTACTTCAAGCAGAAGATCAAGGCCGGTGAGGTGGGTTCCAGTGCGATGCCTCATAAGGTGAACCCGATCGACTACGAGAACTCGGAGGGTAACCTCGGTATCGCCAATGCCATTCTGCAGTTCCTGGCAGCTAAGTTGCCAGTGAGTCGTCTGCAGCGTGACCTGACTGATTCTACGGTGCTCCGTAACGTAGGTGTGCCCATGGGTCATGCACTCATTGCCTTCCAGAGTACGCTGAAGGGTCTGCGTAAGTTGATCCTCAACGAGGAGAAATTGCAGGAGGATCTCGATAACACCTGGGCTGTGGTAGCCGAGGCCATCCAGACCATCCTGCGCCGTGAGGCTTATCCTAATCCTTATGAGACCCTGAAAGCACTGACACGTACTAATGAAAAATTGACTGGGGAGAAGATCCGCGACTTCATCGAGACGCTCGAGGTGAGTGAGAACGTGAAGGAAGAACTGCGTGCTATTACCCCCGCCACTTATACAGGTATCTAATTCAACCAATCAAAATTTAAGAGTAAAAGAATTAAGAGTAAGAACAATTAAAAAAAGAAGGACCAACTATGGAATTTGAGAACAATGAAAAGAAACACGAAGAACCAACACAGCAAGATGGTTTTCAGAGAGAAGTAAGACAGGGACGCTCTCCGCGTCCACGTATTCATACTGCTCAGCGCCCCAGCTTCGAGCGTCCTAACTATCGTCAGCACGACGATGAGGGCGGTTTCCGTCCCGAGGGCTTCGGTGCAGGTTTGCAGAGCAATACCCCTCAGCGTGGTGGCTATCGTCCTCGTAACAACTACGAGGGTGGCTATGGTCAGCAGCGTCAGGGCGGTTATGGCCAGCGTCCTCAAGGTGG
>ONNY01000064.1 GCA_900319305.1 uncultured Prevotella sp. | reverse complement strand
AAGCATCTCTGCGGGGAGAGCATCCATATCGACGCCCTTTTGTCCACCCCAGTCACCGCCCCAGGCGAGATTCAGGATGATGTAGAAGGGCGCATCATAAGGCCAGTCGTCACGTCCCAGACCACGATTGAAATATTCCAACTGTTTCCGGCCATCGACATAAGTGGTGATCCTATCTGCCGTCCATTCGATGGCATAGATATGATAACCGTCCTCAGCGCCCTCACAGAACATCTCATGAGTGATCTGTGTGCCGTTAGAATGAACATGAGCGTTGGCATGGAGGCTTGATGATACATAATCAGGGTTATACCCCACTTCTTCCATAATGTCAATCTCGCCATCGGCAGGCCATGAGCGGAAGTTGACAGGCATCATCCAGAAGGCGGGCCATGTGCCCCTGCCTTTAGGCAACTTGATGCGTCCTTCGATGTAGCCATAGGTCCACCCACGCTTTACTTTGGCATACACACGTCCAGAGAACACCTTGCCGTCTTCCTCCAGGCAACGGATAATAAGGGCATCGTCCTTTACCTCCGTCACGAGACTGCCATTGGGTGTTTCGTGGTTCACATAGTACTGCTGCTCGTTGTTCACCCAGCCCTTGCCTTTCGTCTCGTGCGTCCAGTCACTGCTGTTCAGCGTCGTACCATTGTCAAATTCATCGTTCCACACCAGTTCATAACCTTCGGGCACGAATCCTGAAGGATCGTGGGTGGTGGCCACCAGACTACTTGTCTGGGCGGCCACCTGAAACACGACTGTGAGAAATGATGAAGTAAGCAAATACCTAAACATACTTATTGCTCTGAAACGTACATGTCAAGGATCTTAACATTTGTACCAGCAGGTGTGCCAGCGAGGACATCCGGTGAGGACAATCGCGGTTGGCACATTGGCGGCTATCGCATGACGATCAGCAGACAGGAACTGATTGTCGTCGCCATCGTTCTGAGGCTTCACGGTGAGACCGGGAACGGCATTGTCAGCAATAACCACGATGGAGAAATTATAACGCTTACCTGCACTCAGCGTCACGTTATCGAACGGGATATGTGTCTGACCCTGCCACTGGTCGCCACCCATACCTTCAGGGATCGTGACAGAGAAATAAGCAGCGTTGTCACCCTCGTAAGCAGGATCGGCGATCTGGCTCCATCCACTATCGGCAAACCAGAATCGGAAATCATTACCGAAGGCCTGTCCGTTCAGGAGGTTCTTGCTGTCCTGATAGTCGAACGGTGCCATATTGGCATCGTCATGTTCGCTGAGGAACACACGACTGACGGTGAATTCCGTTCCGACAGGCGCACCGGCAAAGTCGAGAGCAATCTTAAACTGTCCATCAAAACCTGCAACATCACTCAATGCAATGACATTCACACCCTTATGAAGCGCGAACTGGTCGGCGGTGAAATAGACACCGTCATCGCCATCCTTCTGAGGCTTCACGGTGGCCTTCACATTGTCGGCACCCGAAACAATCGCAATCGAGAAGTCGTAATTCTTACCAGCACTCAGAGTCGGGCCATTCTGTTGGATATGAACCTGAGCCTGCCACTGGTCACTGCCAGTGCCTTCTGGGATCGTGAAGGTCAGACCACTGTGGATGTCGCCATTAAGACCGGGATCGAGACCGCCTGACCAGTCAGAGGGTGAGAACCAGTGGCTATACTCCGGCTGCCAGTCAGCCAGCAGGTCGGTACCATTGGTGAAGCCCATCCATCCCTCGGGCTCCGCGGGAGCGTTAGGATCAATCCAGTCCTTTTCGATCGTGAAATTCGTGGAAATCACCTGCTGATCGCAGGCAGAAAAGGCATAAAGCTGAGCGGTGTATTCACCCTTCTTCTTCACGATCTGGGTTAAAGAGGCGCCTGCAGATGTCTCGATAAGTGTCTTTCCGTTCAGGCAAAAGAAATAGCGCACGTCACTCTGAGCATTCGAGGCATTAGTGACAGTCACCAGATTCATTTGGCCAGTCTCATCTGCTGAGACATTTGCGCTAACAGAGAGTGACGATGGATCGACGGGAGAACCGCCTAAGCTGTGGTCATCGCTATCCATAGGGCTACACGATGTAAACCCGAAAGCAAACATACTTGCTGCAATGGCACTGAATAATATCTTTTTCATAACTTCAATTTTTCAATTCTTCTTTACTTGATTTCTTAATATCCGGGATTCTGCTTCAGTTCGAACTCAGTACCCTTCGTAGCATCAATGTCACCCTGAGGGATGGCTACATATTTGTTGTGTTCCTTCCAGTCACGCGAGGCGTTCAGACCAGGCACATTGTCAACATGCAGGACATCGGTGATACCCCAACGTACCACATCATAGTAACGGTGGCCCTCACCCACGAACTCCAGATGATTCTCCTTCTGGATATTCTCCAGTGTCAGGGACACACGGTGGTTCTGATCTCCAAAGGCACGATCACGGACCTCGTTCAGGCAACCGACGCCACTTACACCATCCACGTCGCCAGTGGTCAGCGTGAGTTCCGCATAAGCAAGCAGCGTCTCTGCATAGCGGAAGATACGGAGGTTGTTACACCAGTTCAGTTCGCCAGTGCCGGTGGGTTTGCGATAAGAATTGCGTGCAGAATATTTCGCCATCCAGAAACCTGTATCCTGGAAGCGCAGTACGTAGCTTGCACCCCACGGTGTCGTGTTCTTATCTCCGACATTTCCACCAGTAGCATCTCCACGGAGGTCGCGGATAGAAGCATCACGGCGCTGGTCACCTTTTTCAAACATCTCATAAGTCTCAGTACGTACGGGACAGAATCCCCAGCCGTCTTTAAATCCAGGATCATCAGCCAGACTACTTGGAGAGATATAGGAGGGCAGGTTGGTACCACCAGGGTTCCATGCTGTTCCCCAGTCCTTGGAACCTGGTACGAGGTTGGCCTCAAAGATGGACTCACTGCCAAACTCACCAGGCTGCAACCACATGGAGGCATAGTCTTTTACCAGACTGAACTTACCGCTCTTAATGATGGCAGCCAGTCCCTTGGCAGCCTCCTGATATCTTGCCTGATCCTTCTGGTACATCACGGCACGGGCCTTCAGCATATAAGCAGCAGCCAGACTGGCGCGACCATCGCTGGTTCCGTCGTTAGTGCTCATCTCCGCATCGGTGAAACTCTCGATAGAGCCGTCCACATCCTTGATGATCTGTGCATAGACCTCGTCGGGCGTCAACTGACGACACACGTAGGGAGGCTCGAACAGGGTCTCTTGGAAAGGAACAGCACCGAAACTGCGCCAGAGCATATAAAGGTAATAAGCACGCAGGAAAAGTGCCTCTGCCTTATACTTCCTGATCAGATCCACCTCTGCAGGGTTTGTGGTGGTGGCTGTTTCCACCAGTCCGAGAACACTGTTTACACGGGTGATACCGGATGTGTAGATATTCCAGGTTCCACTCAGGGTCAGGTTACCGCTGGTGTTGAACATTGAGACTGCGAGGTTCATACCATTCATACCATCGTTGGCATCACCGCCACCCTTCCAGGCATCATCCGACTGGATGTCGCCAATGAATACTGATGACTCGTAAGAGCCGTTTGCGTATGAGTCGAAGCCCAGGATCTGGTATGAGGCAGCCAGACCAGAATTGATGTTCAGCGGGTCGCCGGCTGCTCCGGCAGCACCCTTTGTGGTCGGTTCAGGCTCCAGGAAGTCTTGGCTGCACGAAGTGAGCATCATGCCTGATGACAGAACCGCTACTGCGATATATAATTTAGGATTTTTCATTGTCGTATATATTTTGATTGTGATTAGAATGTAACGTTAGCACCAATGGTGATTGTACGTGCCTGCGGGTAGATGCCCTTATCGACACCGATCGTGGTATAGCTACCTGAAGCCAACTCAGGATCGAAGCCCTCGTAGCCGGTAAAGGTGAAGAGGTTCTCTGCACCGACATAGACGCGCAGGCGCTGGATAGAGGCAACACGTGTCCATTTGACTGGCAAGGTGTAACCAATCTGAGCGTTCTTCAGACGGAGGTAGGAGCCGTTGTGGATGTAAAGATCAGATGACTTCCAGTTACCGTTGGCATTGGCAGATGTCATGCGTGGGATCTTATTGGAAGTACCCTCACCGTGCCAGCGGTCCATAATCCAAGATGGACGGTTCATGGCAGGCACATCACCACGCTGTGCGAAGTCGAATATGTCATTACCGATTGTTCCCTGCCAAGAGAGGTTCAGGTCAAAGCCTTTCCACTCTGCACCCATTGAGAAGCCGAAGGTCCAGTCTGGCATACCCTTACCAATCTTCGTACGGTCCTCGTCAGTGATACGACCGTCACCATTGATGTCAACGAAACGTACGTCACCGGGCTGTGCAGAAGGCTGCATCTTTTCACCCTGGGCATTCACATAGCTGTCAACCTCCTGCTGATTCTGGAAAAGGCCATTGGTCTTGTAGCCATAGAAGTAAGGCCAAACCTCACCGTTCTTGGCATGTACATAGTCACCCACGCCAGAGGCACCGGCACTCTCGTAGTTCTGCTCACCTGAAGCATTGCCCAGTTCGATCAGCTTATTCTTTGCAAAAGAAGCATTGGCACTGAACCAGTAGGAGAAGTCCTTGATGCTGTCTTTCCAACCAATTTCGAACTCAAGACCCCAGTTCTCCATGGTTCCAAGGTTGCCGTAAGGCTTAGCCTGGCCGATATAGGTAGGCACGTTCAGCTCGAAGAGCATGTCGGTGGTCTTCTTGTAGTAATAGTCGAAGCCAAAACTCAGACGACTATTGAAGAAACGCATGTCAACACCGATGTCGGTCTGTGTAGAGGTCTCCCACTTGATGTCAGGATTGGCAGCACGGTCAGGTGATGTACCATAGACCATCTTACCAGCCTCGACACCAGGCTGTGTCGGATCAGGATTAATCACATAACTTCCTCCAAAGTAGTAGTTCTGACCACCATTCATCAGGGCACGGTAGGTGAAATCGGGAATTGCCTCGTTACCGTTCTGACCCCATGAGAAGCGGAACTTCAGCACATCCCACCAAGTGGGCTTGATCTTCTCCAGATAAGGCTCGTTCCATACGTTCCAACCAAGAGAGAAGGAGGGGAAGGTACCCCACTTGTGGCTTGGACCGAAGTGTGAACTACCGTCACGGCGCATCGTGAACTGCGCCATATAGCGCTCAGCATAGTTATAGTCGATACGACCGAAGTAAGAGGCCAGTGAAGTGTGTGTCACACCACCATTGCCACCCCATACAGAGGACTCTGTCTCCGGTGCGATGGCTGAGTCGATGTGTGCGTGGATGGGATTATGGTCGAAGAGTTGTGAATCATTACCGCCGAGGTTACGTGACTCGTAGCGTGAAGCAGACTGTCCAAGTACGATGTTCAGGTTATGCACCTCAGCGAAGGTCTTATTATAGGTGAAGTAGTTCTCTGCCTGCCAACGCATGCCACGGTTCATCTGACTTGTCACATAACTCTGGTCAGTATGGGTCATCGTACCGAGGTAGTCCTCGTAACCATAGCCGTCGTAACCCCAGAATGCGAGGTCAATACCCAAACTGGTACGGAACTTCAGACCTGGCAGGATATCGAGTTCTGCATAGAATGAACCAACGAGTTTGTCAGAGTTGTTCTTGCCTGCGCTGGGACGATTCAGCTGAGCCAACGGGTTTGTCAACTCCTGGAATCCAGCGGGGGGTAAAGAGAATACGCGACCGTTTTTGGTAACGGCAGTAGGATGAGCAGCCAGAATCTCTGCACCCTCAGCCTCAGTAGCGTAAGGAGCCACCAGCGGAGAGAAAGCGATGGCACTACCCAGGATAGAACCATATTCGGAGTTGGTCTCAATACCTGTTGAGGTGTCACGTGTGTAACCAATATTTACGCCAACATTCAGTTTGTTGAGGAAGTTACGGCTGTTGTCCTCAAATACAGTGTAGGTAGAGTTGCTACGTGCGGTGAGACGCTCGTAGTTAGAACGGCCGTAGTTACCACCGACGATACCTTCCTGCTTGAAATAACCCACAGAGAGGAAGTAAGTCATCTTGTCGCTACCGCCATTGATGCTCAACTGATGCTGCATCACCGGAGCGTCATAGTTGAAGGTCTCGTCCTGCCAATCGGTATCAGGACCGTTGTAATTTTGGATGTAATCAGCAGAATAACGCGGCAGATTACCGTCATTTATCTGAGCCTCGTTCATGATCGTCATATACTCCTTGGCGTTCAGAACAGACTTCTTCCTCCAGGGATTCTGCCAACCATAACTGAAATCATAGTTGACAGTGGATTTGCCTGCCTTACCACCCTTGGTTGTAACGAGTACCACACCATTGGCAGCACGTGAACCATAGATGGCTGCAGAGGCTGCGTCCTTCAGAATTTCCACTGACTCGATATCCGTTGGGTTCAGGTAGTTGATACCACCGCTTACGGGCATACCATCTACAATGTAAAGAGGGTCAGAGTTGTTAACCGATCCAATACCACGAATACGTACCTTAGAATCCGCGTTAGGCTGACCCGACGACTGGGTGATCTGCACACCACTAACCTTACCCTTCAGGGCGTCCTCGATACGAGAGGGTTTAGTCAGGTTCAGATCCTCACCTGTAACTTTTGAAATGGCAGCTGTTACAACACTTTTCTTCTGGACGCCATAACCGATGACCACCACGTCGTTGAGCATCTGGGCATCTTCTCTCAGTACAATGTTCATGCCGTCCTGAGCCGTCACTTCTCTGGTGACATAACCCACGTAAGATACGACCAGTCTTGAATTGGGAGCCACCTTGATGATGAACCGACCATCCAGATCCGAAATGGTCGCATTCTTAGGTTGGTCCTTTTCCACTACGGTGGCACCAATCACGGGGTCACCATGCTCATCAGTCACTGTCCCCTGAATACCTGTCAGGTCTTGAGCGGTAACAGTCAGAGAGAGAAACATCGCATAAAAGACGAATAAGATCCGTCTGATTGCATTTAGGTTCATTTTTTCTTTCATAAAATACCTTTTTAATTATTAAACGATTGTTATGTTTGGTTACTGTTATCATTCATACGATTGCGGATGCAAAGGTAGAGAAAAAACAAGTGCGGAAATGGTCTATCAAGATGCGAATATGGATAAATGTCGTTTTTACACGCATCATTCCAACCTGATTTCCAATAAGATACAATCATTCCCTTTTTTATATGATATGGATTATTTAAAGCAGTATATCATCATTTAAGCCGCTACATTTCGAGGCAGGATAAAAAAAGGAGCCATTTATTTGGTGTTTTCACAAAAAAGAATTATTTTTGCAAAAGCTTTCAAAAGATACAAAAATGAAACGTTGCTTACTCGCTATATTATTCATTTCTTTATATGGATCTATCGGTTGGGCGAATCAAGTGAATCTTGATTCTCTTTATCGTGTTCTGGATGCCGCTATTGATTCTGCTGCGATTTACAAGAAACAAAAAATGGATGATATCAATGCCTTAGAGAAACAATATGCCGCTGCTCGTAATGACCAGGAGAAATACCAGTTCGCATTGAGTCTCTATCGCGAATATATCGCCTTTATCAATGATTCTGCACTCAACTATATCCAAGTATGTATGGAATGTGCGGAACGGATGGGGAGAAAGGACTTGCAGACTCAAAGTGAGCTTGCCTTAGCCTATCAGTTGGCTGATACCGGTTTCTACCCAGAGGCAGAAATCCACTTCAGAGCCATCTCTAAGAATCAATTGACTGATGAGATGATGATCACCTATCTCACGGGTATGAATCACCTATATGGGGAGATGGGCTATTACTCACACGACAAAAAACTGAGAGAGGAGTTCTTTGCAAAGTCTAGTGCCATTCGTGATTCCCTGCTTCAATTGCTACCAGAAGATTCATACAGCTATAATTCCTTGAAATCAATTGAACTCAACAATCAAGGGAAAACTGACGAAGCATTAAAATGCAGTGACATATGGATGAAGTTAGCGAAACCAGGGACACGCGATTATGCCACCATGTCATTCTACCGTTCTGAAATCTATAGAAATCAGGGCGATGTTGAGATGGAACGTTACTGGCTCATCATGTCGGCATTGACGGATATCCGCCATGCGATTATGGATCAGGCAGCCCTTTGGAGTCTTGCCAATTCACTCATGAATGAGGATGGCGATCTGGATCGTGCCTATAAGTATATGGATTTCTCATGGGAATGTATCTCCTATTTCAGTACGCACATGCGCTCATGGTTGGTATCCCCTATCCTGACCCGTATTAATGACAAATATAAACAGAATCTCCATCAAGCAAATACCAATCTGATATGGACGATTGCAGCCATCAGTCTGTTGGTGGTCGGTCTGCTCATGCTGTTATTCTATGTATCTAAGAAGCGCAGACAACTTGCTGTGATCAGAAATGAATTGAAGTATGCCAATGATGAGTTAGGAGAACTCAACAATCAGTTGTCAGCTAAAAACAACGATCTCTCTGAGGCAAACCAATTACTCTCAGACATCAACGAACAACTTCGCCAGGCCATTATTCACCTCAACGACTCCAACCGCGTCAAGGATGAGTATATCGGTAAGTTCCTGAGCGTCTGTTCTGATTATATCGACAAACTTGATAATTATCGTATTAAGATAAACCGAAAACTAAAAGCCGGTCAGCAAGCTGACGTGCTACGCATGACGAGTAGCGAACAACTCAAAGAAGATGAATTAAAAGAACTGTTTGATCATTTCGATGATATTTTCCTCCGTTTGTTCCCGACTTTCATTGATGACTTCAATGCCTTATTAAGGCCTGGTGAGGAAATTATCCCCACAGAGAAGAATCATTTGAATACTGATCTTCGTATCTTCGCCCTCATCCGTTTGGGCATTGAAGAGAGTTCAAAGATTGCAGAGTTCTTGCGTTATTCTCCAAACTCCATCTACGCCTATCGTGCACGTATCAAAAACAAAGCAGCCGGAAATCGGGACGAGTTTGAAAAGTATGTCAAGGAGATTGGTATTAAAGGATAATAAAGGAATTATTATATAACAAAAAGAAGCCCTGACTCACGATTGTGAATCAGGACTCTCACTTAAAAAAGACGGCGGCTTCCTACTCTCCCGCATTGCATTGCAGTACCATCGGCGCAGGCGGGCTTAACTTCTCTGTTCGGAATGGGAAGAG
>ONNY01000165.1 GCA_900319305.1 uncultured Prevotella sp. | reverse complement strand
CCCCAGATGTTATAGCGTACTTCGGGGTTCAGTGCCTCTAGTTGCTCATAGATCTGTTTCATATCCGTTCGATGCGATCCTGTCTCATAAGGACAAAGTTTCTGCTGTTTCTCGTAACCCTGCATCTCTGCGTAAGCCTTGATGTCGCTTTCTGGTATCAGACAGAGCGGACGGATGATCGTCAAGGGCATCTTGCGCATCTTCAGTCTGACGGGCATCGTAGAGAAGTGGGCCTGAAAGGTGAGATTCATCAATGCCGTGTGGATGATATCATCCTGATGATGCCCTAAGGCGATCTTGTTGCAACCCAGTTCCTGCGCGAGGTTGAAGAGTTGTTTGCGACGGTTCCACGAACAGAGGAAACAAGGCTGTTTCTGTTTGCGCGATGTGCCATCGACCTCAAAACGCGTCGTTCTCACGTGGAGTGTAACACCCAGATCGGAGCAGAACTGTTGCAGATAACTGGTGTCGGTCTCGTAATGGATGTTCTCCATTCGCACGTGGATCGCTTCAACAGTGAATCGTGGGTGTTGGATCTGGGCACCCAGAGAGTCCCACGAGTATCTTGTCATCATCTTCTATCAGATGATAAGTAGCCATCGCCTTGACGAACCGCTCTTTCAAACGGTGTTCAAGGCGACGGCTCTCTATCGATTGATTATTGTTCTCCACGCAGATGCTTGTCCATGTTCAGGGCAGCACGACGACCATCGCCCATAGCGAGGATCACGGTAGCACCACCACGAACGATGTCACCACCAGCAAAGATCTCACTGCGAGAAGACTGCATCTCCTCACTGACAGCAATCGTGTTCTTGCGACCTAGTTCGAGACCTGGGATTGACTTCGGCACGAGTGGGTTGGGGGATACACCAACAGCCACAATCACCTGATCAACATCGAGTGTCACCGTCTTGCCCTCTACGGGAACAGGACTGCGACGACCTGATGCATCGGGCTCACCCAGTTCCATCACCTGCAGCACAGCCTGCTTCACGGCACCTGTCTCATCGGCGATGTACTCAATCGGATTGTGCAGCGTGAGGAAGTTGATGCCCTCTTCCTTGGCGTGCTTCACCTCCTCCAGACGAGCAGGCATCTCCACCTCAGAACGACGATAAACCAGAGTTACCTCAGCACCCAGACGCTTGGCAGTACGACAAGAGTCCATAGCGGTGTTACCACCACCTACCACGAGTACACTCTTAGCAGGATTCAGTGGGGTATCAGTGGTAGGATTAGCAGCATCCATCAGGTTTACACGGGTCAGATACTCGTTGGAAGACATGATGTTAATGCTGTTCTCACCAGGGATGTTCATGAAGTTAGGCAGACCAGCACCAGAGCCTACGAAGATGCCCTTGAAGCCCTGTGCCTCCAGTTGCTCGACAGAAATCGTCTTACCAACGATCACGTCTGTCTGGAAGTGTACACCCATTTTGGCGAGATTCTCAATTTCCACATCCACAATCTTATTGGGCAGACGGAACTCAGGGATACCGTATTTCAGCACACCACCGATCTCGTGCAGGGCCTCGAACACATAGACATCGTAACCCTTCTTCACCATATCGCCAGCGAATGAAAGTCCTGCAGGACCAGAACCTACGACTGCAATCTTGATACCGTTGGCTGGTGCGATCTCAGGCAGGGAAATATTGCCGCTCTCGCGTTCGAAGTCTGCTGCGAAACGCTCCAGATAGCCGATAGCCACAGCGGGCTCATTCATCTTCAGATGGATACACTTGCTCTCACATTGCTTCTCCTGCGGACAGACACGACCACAGACAGCGGGGAGGGCAGAGGTGTTCTTCAGCACCTTGGCAGCAGCCAGGAACTGACCACGCTCGATATTCTTGATGAATGAGGGGATATTGATATTCACTGGACAGCCCTCAACACAAGAAGGTTTGGCGCAGTCGAGACAACGTTTGGCCTCTGTCATTGCCATCTCCTTGGTGAGACCGATATTGACTTCCTCCGTACGGGTTGTAGCACGATACACGGGATCGAGTTCTGGCATGACGACACGCTCAATCTGCGTGCGCTCCTTGGGCTTCATGCTCTGCTGCAACTCCTTACGCCAAGGGGCGTTACGATCCGTCAGCAGCTCGATACTATCATTGGTAGGATCGGCATCCATCACCACATCAGTGGCCTTTGAAGCCTTGACGGAAATGTCGGAGTCGATGGAATCCAGATGCTCCTCGTAGTGGGCCAACTCCTCCTGCTCCTCACGCTTGAAGGTTCCCATACGCTTGAACATCTCGTCCCAGTCAACGAGGGCGCCATCAAACTCAGGACCATCGATGCAGACGAACTTAGTCTTGCCACCAATCGTGAGTCGGCAGGCACCACACATACCTGTACCATCCACCATAATCGTGTTCAGTGATACCTCACAGGGAATATTATGCTTCTGAGCAGTGAGGTTAGAGAACTTCATCATAATTGGAGGTCCGATGGCAAACACCTTGTCAACATGCTCCTGTTCGATGAACTTCTCGATACCAACGGTTACCACACCTTTCTCACCGTAACTACCGTCATCTGTCATGATGATCACCTCGTCGGAACTCTCACGAACCTTATCCTCTAAGATGATGAGATCCTTCGAACGACCAGCCATCACACTCAGGATGCGGTTGCCGGCAGCCTTCAAAGCCTGGATGATAGGCAGCATCGGGGCAACACCCAGACCACCACCTGCACATACGACGGTACCATAGTTCTCAATCTTTGTGGGATTACCCAGAGGACCTACCACGTCAGTTACATAGTCACCTGCATTCAGGGCGCAGAGTTTCTTAGAAGAAAGACCTACCATCTGGACTACCAGTGTGATCGTGCCTTTCTCGATGTCAGCGCCAGCAATGGTCAGTGGCATACGCTCACCTTTCTTACCTATTACGGCTCTTGGCAATCAGCGGAGCCTCAATCTCAAAAAGGAAAACCTTCTCAGAGAACTGCTCTTTTCTTACAATCTTGTTCATAATATTTGTTTAGCGTTGTTTAGTCAATGATGTCACATCCCATATAGGGTACGAGAGCTGCGGGAATCTTGATGCCGTTCTCGGTCTGGTTGTTCTCCAACAGGGCTGCCACGATGCGGGGCAATGCCAGAGCCGAACCATTCAGCGTGTGACAGAGTTCGGTCTTCTTGGTGGCTGCATTACGATAGCGGCACTTCAAACGGTTGGCCTGATAGGTGTCGAAGTTGGATACAGATGAAACCTCCAGCCAACGACCCTGAGCCTCTGAATAAACCTCGAAGTCGTAGCAGATTGAACTGGTGAAACTCTGGTCACCGCCACAAAGCAACAGGATACGGTAGGGCAGTTCGAGTTTCTTCAACAGACCTTCCACATGCTCCAGCATCTCCTTGTGGCTCTCCTTCGAGTGCTCAGGCTTGTCGATGCGGACAATCTCAATCTTTGAGAACTCATGCAGGCGGTTCAGACCACGCACATCTTTACCGTAAGAACCTGCCTCACGACGGAAGCACTCTGTGTAAGCGCAGTTCTTGATAGGCAGATCCTTCTCATCGAGAATTACGTCGCGATAGATATTCGTGACAGGTACCTCAGCCGTAGGAATCAGATAGAAGTCATCCACCTCACAGTGGTACATCTGACCTTCCTTGTCAGGCAACTGACCTGTGCCGTAACCAGAAGCAGCGTTTACGACTGTCGGCGGCATGATCTCGGTGTAGCCACTCTTGCGGGCCTCGTCGAGGAAGAAGTTGATGAGGGCACGCTGCAGACGGGCTCCCTTGCCGATATACACGGGGAAACCTGCACCAGTGATCTTCACACCTAGATCGAAGTCGATGAGGTTGTATTTCTTGGCGAGTTCCCAGTGGGGCAGGGGATTCTCAATACCCAACTTAGGATTTACGTCCCAGTTGCCTACGGTATCATTTTCTGTACATTCCTTCAGGTTTGACTTCACCACGTGGTTGTCTTCAGCAGCCTTACCCTCTGGCACTTCGTCATAAGGGATGTTCGGGATCTGGCAAAGCAACTGGGTCATCTCCTCCTGTGCCTTTGCCATCGTCTCGTCATACTGCTTTGACTTCTCCTTGAGGTCAGCCACCTGCGCCTTCACCTGCTCGGCCTCGTCTTTTTTGCCTTCTTTCATCAGTCGGCCGATCTGACCCGACAGTTGTTTCTGCTCATTCAGACACTTGTCGAGTTCCTGCTGAGCCTCACGGCGTTTCTTATCTACAGCCAATACTTCGTCGATTGCCTCCTTGGCATTGGGGAAATGTTTCTTCTCCAAACCTCGGATGACGCGTTCGGTTTCCTCATTAATAAGTTTGAGTGTTAACATGTTAAATACGTATTTATTTGTTTGAATTCATTTTCTAAGGTGCAAAAGTACAAAATATCGTTCAAACTACAAAAGAATTGGGCATAAAAAAGCAGAAATCCCTCTCTCCATAGGAGAGAAGGACTCTGTTGTTTGTTTGGAATAAGTGTTTTTTTAATTTGACCTTAGGCCTCAGCGTTAGGAATCACTGACACAACGCTCTTGTTGTACTTGCCCTTGTGGAAGTTTACGGTACCGTCTACGAGTGCGTAGAGGGTGTCGTCCTTACCAATGGCAACGTTGTTACCAGGATTGTGCTTCGTACCACGCTGGCGAACGACACACTGCTGACCGCCGAAAATCTTAATGCCAAGTCGCTGAGCTGCGCTCTCACGACCGTTCTTAGAACTACCTACACCTTTCTTATGTGCCATAATGTTGTTCCTCCCTGATTTAAGCGATTACAGACTTGATTTCTACTTCAGTGAACTGCTCACGATGACCGTTGCGGCTACGTACTACCTTTGCTCCCTCTACGGTCGGAGCACCTACCTTCACTGCACCGTCAGCATCTACGAGCAGCACCTTGTCAAATTCAACAGTCTTACCAGCCTCGGCATCCTTGATGTGGTGCACGAAGAGCTTCTTGCCCTGCTCGGCCTTGAACTGCTGACCCTGAATTTCTACAATTGCGTACATTGTTTATTTTATTGTATTTAAAGGGATTTTTCCGCGAGGCGGCGTACGTTCGTACACACTTCATTCTGCCCCTACGGACTCTAATCGGGGTGCAAAGGTACACATTTTTTATTTTATAGTGGATAGTTTAGAGTTGATAGTTTATAGTTTTATGAAAGTTTAACACTTTGAGTGAGGACAAAAAATAAAGCGATGACTTTCGCAAGCAACCGCTCCATATCTTCAATAGGTATTAGTTTTCTAAGGTAAAAAGATTGTTTTCAGGATAACGTTTGCAAAGGTAAGACAATTTTCCTTAACTGCCAAACTTTTTCCGTTTTATTTTTGCTTGAAGTAATATGTGTGCCCACACAAAAGCAAATTTTATCAAATCTTAACATAAAAAGTTGCGCAATCGATTATTTTGTCGATAAAAAAGCCTTTTTTAATATTATTGTTTTTGGAGTTTCTTGAGACGGCGACGTGCATCACCGGCATCGGGATAGAGTTCGAGGGCTTTTTCATAGTTGCGGATGGCGGCTTCGTTCATATGTTCGTGTTCGCACTCACGACCTAAGATGGTGTATTCGGCTGCCAAACGTTTCAGAAGTTCATTTTTCTGTTTGATTTCCTCCTTCAGTTCTGTAATCTCTGATTTCTGACGGTTGATGACTTCCAGTTTCCTGCGGATGAAACGACGGATATGAGGTTTCTCGATGTCGTAGCGCGAATGGATGGCTTTATAGAAGTTTTCGAGGAAAAGTTCGAAGTTGCCCTGATCGAATGCTTTCACGGCATCGTGGTATTCACGGTCTGCCTTACCTTCCTGCATGGCTTGGGCAATCAAAGTCTGATCATTGTAACGGTTAGCAAACTGTACCACTTCAGCCCGTACGAAGATATCGCTTTGGCGCAAAGGGGCCTTCAGTGTGATACCTTCCAGTGAGGTACAACGTGAGAGTGCCACGTAGGTCTGTCCTCCAGCAAAGGCGCCACCGCCTCCGAAGTCGATAGCCACCTGCGAAAAGGTCAGTCCCTGACTCTTATGAACGGTAATCGCCCATGCCAGACGGATCGGGAACTGGGTGTAGGTACCTAAAAGTTCCTCTTCAATCTTCTGTTCCTTCTCGTTGAAGGTGTAGCGCATGTTCTCCCATATCTCCCGTTCCACATCCCATGCGGAGCCGTCTTCCGTGATGATGCCGATCACTCCTTCTTCTTCGTCGATGTTTTCGATGGTGCCTAGTGTGCCGTTCACCCATCGTTTATCTTTGTCGTTCTTAATGAAGATCACCTGTGCCCCAGGTTTCAGTTGTAACTCCATCGGTGTGGGAAGCGAGGTCTCGGGGAAGTCGCCTTTGATCTCTCCCGTGAAGGTGATAGGGTCGCCATCGAGTGCTGCAAGATGTTGTTCGTTGGTGTAATCCACCGTATCGCGACGGGCTGCGAGAGTGATGCTCATGCCTTTCTGTGAAGTATCAGCCGCAACTCTGGAATTCAGAGCATAAAGATCGGCTGGGGTAGAAGTGTTGTTTCGGATACGATCGAGGATGGCGATGAAGCGTTCATCGCTCTGACGATACACCTTTCGCAGTTCGATAGATACGATAGGCATCTGCTGCCACACCTTGGCATTGAAGAAATACGAACTGGGGTAGAAGGGCTGTAGCAGTTGACGGTCCTCGTCCTTCAGCACTGGCTCTAACTGGTAAATGTCGCCCACCAACAGGAGTTGTTTGCCTCCAAAAGGTTCTGGGTTTCGGGTATAGACACGCAGGATTTTATCGATAAAGTCGATGATGTCGGCGCGTACCATCGAAATCTCATCGATGATGATCAACTCCACTTCCCGGATCAGTTTTCTTTGGGCACCTGTATATTTCAGTGTCTCTTTGATATGGCGCCAACTGTAACGGGAATCATTGGGCAGCAAAGGGTGGAAAGGCAGACGGAAGAAACTGTGAAGTGTCGAACCACCCGCATTGATGGCAGCGATGCCTGTCGGGGCAAGGATCACATGTTTCTTCTTCGTGTGGTCAGCCACATAGCGCAGGAACGTAGATTTACCCGTCCCTGCCTTTCCTGTGAGAAAGAGCGAGCGACGGGTATAGTTGATGATCTGGAGCGCATCCTGCCACTCCTTGTTGTCTAAGTCGAGTTGCATTGGAGGGCGATTATTCAGATAGTCTTCTGTTTTTCATCTTCGACAGTTGCCTCTCCGTGGGGTGCATTATTCGGATGCGAATTCATGTCATCAGGCGACTCCGGGCTATGGTGGCGCATCGGGTTCCCGTGTTCGTCGAGTTCGATGAACTCATCATCACCTTCATTCAGGTGCAGGGAGTCTGTGCGGATGGAGTCAGAATCGGAGGGCGCCCTGAAATAACCACCACAGTTGTACATCTCTGGTGAGAGTCCGCCTTCCTTGGGTGCACCAAACTTCACCCGATATTCCTTGAAAGCAGGATCGTTCAACACAGAACCAAGGAAATAGCCGCAGATGGGCAATGCCGTCCGGTTACCTTGTCCCAGCATACCTGTGCGGAAGTGAATGCTACGGTATTCACCACCAACCCAAGCACCAACCACGAGTTTAGGTGTCGTGCCGATAAACCAAGCATCGGAGTGATTGTTCGACGTACCTGTCTTACCTCCGAAATCGGTATCTGCTGCCTTGTCATAACCTACGAATCCCATCAAACGAGAACTCGTACCGCTCATACCACCCATCAGCAACTGCTGTACAAGGTAGGCACTGCGATAGGGAAGTGCCTGCTTCTGTTCTTTGGGTTCTGTATAGACTTCATTGCCGTCGCGGTCGAGGATTCGGGTCACGAGAATGGCTTCGTGCATTTTACCGTCATTCACTGGTGTGCAATAGGCGTTCACCAGTTCGAGCAGGTTGACATCGCTGGCACCAAGCGTCAGTGAGGGTGTTGCATCGAGTTTAGACTTGATACCCATGGCGTGGGCAGTTCTCACAATATTGTCGATACCACATTCCTGCCCGAGTCTGACGGCTACAGAGTTGATACTCATCGCAAAGGCCTGTTTCAGTGAGATATTGGCCCCAGAGAAATGGCCGTCGGCATTCGTGGGTGCCCAAGTCACCTCCTGTCCATGATCCATCACCTTCATGGAGAAGTATTCATCCTTTCGGTAATCGCAAGGGGTGATACCTTGATTCATCGCCTCGGCATAGACGAAAAGTTTGAAGGTGGAACCAGGCTGGCGCATCGCTGTCACCTTATCATATTTCCAGGAGTGGAAGTCGATATC
>ONNY01000059.1 GCA_900319305.1 uncultured Prevotella sp. | reverse complement strand
AGTCGACGCTCAGGGACCCGTTATCGGAGCCAGCGTAATGGAAAAGGGTACCACCAATGGTACAGTTACTGACTTTGACGGTAACTTCACTCTTAATGTCAATCCCGGTGCAACGATCGTTCTCTCGTACATCGGTTATGAAACTCAGGAAATCGTTGTAGGTAATCAGTCAAACTTCAACATCACCTTGAATGAGGATGATGCAGTTCTTGAAGAAGTGGTAGTCGTAGGTTACGGTACCATGAAGAAGAAACTGGTTACCGGTGCTACTGTTCAGGTAAAGGGTGATGATATCGCCAAGCTGAACACAACCAATGCCCTTGAGGCCATGCAGTCAAGCACACCTGGTGTTAATATCACCCAGAGTTCTTCACAGCCTGGTAAGGGTTACAAGGTATTCATCCGTGGTGCAGGTACCATCGGTGACTCTCAGCCACTTTATGTGATCGACGGTGTGGCAGGCGGTAACCTCGACGGTATCAACCCCAACGATATCGAGAGCATCGACGTGCTGAAGGATGCTGCCTCAGCTGCCATCTACGGTTCACGTGCTGCCAACGGTGTGATCCTGGTGACCACCAAGCAGGGTAAGGAAGGAAAGATTGAGATCACCTATAATGGTGCTATCGGTTGGTCAAACGTTGCCAAGCGTCCGCAATTACTCAATGCTCCTCAGTTCTTGACCATCATGGATGAGTATCTTTGGAATACTTCTGGCCAAAAACATAACTTCACCGATTTTATGCCACAATACATTCTTGACAAAGTGGCCAATGGTTGGGAAGGTACTGACTGGTGGGGCGCTTTCGAGAACAAGAATGCCGTACAGCATAACCATTCTGTAACCTTGACTGGTGGTACAGACCGCTCCAAGTTCATGATGTCTTACACTTTCACTGGTAATGAGGGTATCATGGGTGCTGACAAGGCTTCTTACTACAAGCGTCACACCATCCGTATCAACAGTGACCATGTGCTGCTGAAGGCGAAGGACTTTGATGCTATCACCATCGGTGAGAACATTTCTATTGGCTATAACAAGAACCACGACCTGGCTGAGGACGGTATGTACTGGAGCTATATCCACAGCCTGCTTCAGACCAACCCGCTCGTGCCACAGTATGATGACAATGGTGATAATTATACTTGGACAAAATATGGTGCAGGTTGGAATGGCTATTGGTTCAATAACCCATGGGAAGGTCTTCAGAAGGGTGGTTTCAACTCTATGGCAGAGTATCGCGGTATTAATGCCAGCGCTACTGCTTTCATGGTCGTTCAGCCAATCAAGGGTCTGAGATGGCGTTCACAGTTCAACTATAACTGGGGTTCTGGCGCATATCGAAATTTTGCAGAGCCGCGTTCTACTTCTGATGGTTCGGGTACAGTGACAACATATAATGTTAGCCAGAATAGTAATCTGAACACAAGCTGGTCTATTGAAAACACCATTACCTATGATCTCCCGATGTTTGGTGCTCATAAGATTAGTGCTATGGTCGGTCAGAGTTTCCAGAGCTCTGGTTGGAGCTTTAACCTGGCTGGTTCTAACTCTGTTAACCAAGGTTCGCAGTATGCAACTCTCAAGGATTGGAATTCTGCATGGTTGAGCAATTTCAGCACCGACCTCGCCAATGCCACTCTTAGTGGTAATCCAAATGATGAAGAGTATCTCGCTTCTTGGTTTGGTCGTGTAAACTATGACTGGAATGAAACCTATATGGCTACTGTTACCGTACGTTATGATGGTTCAAGTATCTTCGCAGACGGTAAGCGCTGGGGCTTCTTCCCCTCTGTATCTGCTGGTTGGGTAATCACCAACGAGAAATTCATGGAGAAGACCAAGAGCTGGCTCGATTTCTTTAAGATCCGTGCAAGCTGGGGTCAGAACGGTAACAACAGAATTGCAAAATACCAGTATCTGGCTACCATCGCTCAGTCAGGCAAATTGGGTGATAGTGGTTATAAGTTCAGCAACGACATGGCCTTTACCTTGAGTGGTACTCCTAACATTGGTGCTTATGCAGACATTGTACCTAATCCTGATGTAACATGGGAGACTTCTGAGCAGCTCGACTTCGGTTTTGACGCCCGCTTCCTCGACAGCCGTCTGGGCGTAATATTTGACTGGTATAAGAAGACCACGAAGGACTGGCTCATCGTAGCTCCGCGTGTTGCCATCGAGGGTACCAACCCTGCTTACATCAATGGTGGTGACGTAAAGAACACCGGTGTTGAGATCGCTCTTACCTGGAACGACAGAATCGGTAAGGACTTCAGCTATAACGTTGGTATTAACTTTGCAACCAACAAGAATGAGGTTACCCGTATCGCAAACGAGACAGGTTACATCAATGGTTCTATAGGTATCCTCTCACAGGGTACAGAGTATATCTACCGTGCTCAGTTGGGCAAGCCTCTCGGTTATTTCTACGGTATGTCATACAGCGGCATCTGGCAGAACCAGGAGCAAATCGACGCTGCACGTGCAGCCGGCAAGGCCGTGCTGGACGGTGCACAGCCAGGTGACTGTATCTGGGATGACTGGAATGGTGATGGTGTGATTACTTATGCTGAGGCTAAGGACGCTAACGGCAATGACATTTGTGATCGTCATGAGATTGGTAATCCTAACCCCGATGTAACGCTCGGCGTGAACCTCGGTTGCTCATGGAAGGGCTTCGACTTCGCCGTCAACGGTGCCGGTGCGTTCGGTCAGCAGGTCATGCGTTCCTACCGTTCATTCAGCGACTCTTATTGGCACAACTACGACACCACCATCTTCAACCGTTGGCATGGTGAGGGCACCTCAAATACAGTTCCGCGTATTTCTGCTACTGGTCATGCTAATACTAACTATGTATCTACCCGCTACATGGAGAATGCCGACTACTTCAAGATCAAGGCCGTGACCCTCGGTTACGACTTCAAGAAGCTCTGGAAGGCTTGTCCGCTGCAGCAGATGCGTTTCTATGTTCAGGCTCAGAACCTCTTTACAATCACCGGTTACACCGGCCTCGATCCTGAGGTAGGTTCAGCAGGTGGTGCTGAAAGCTGGGCATCTGGTATCGACCTCGGTCTGTACCCACCATCTCGTACTTTCTTAGTTGGTGCAAGTATTAAATTCTAATTCGACAAAATTATTATGAAGAAATATATTTTATCAGCATTAGTTGTTTCAGCAGCAACTGTGTTTACATCTTGTAATGACATGCTGGATACCGACCCACGTGTCACCGATGCTACTCAAGCTACCTTCCCAGGTAAGATTGGAGATGTAGAGGCATTGAATACCGCAACCTATAGTATCATGAATACCATGGGCGGTGGTGATGCCGATACCCAAAACATCTTCTACTGGTGGGAACTCATGTCGGACAACTGCTATGGTGCAGGTGGTTTGCAGGACAACAAGGTGAAGTCTTTGCATCATCTCGTTGAGATGAATGCAGACCAATACGAGCAGGCATTCGTCCTTCTTTATGGCGGTATTAACCGTGCCAACAACCAGATTGAAACCATCGACAACATTGATTGGACAGATAATAAGGCTAAGCGTGATCAGCTGCTTGGCGAGGGTTACTTCATGCGTGGACTCTACACGCTCTGGCTCACACAGTTGTTTGGTAATGTGCCTCTGATTACTTCTACCACTATTACAGATGACATGAAAGTTGAAGCAGATGCTGAGACCGTTATCTATCCTCAGATTCTTTCTGACTTCGTCTCAGCCAAGAATCTCATGGGCGTCGAGAAGAATCCAGGTCATGCCAACAAGTATGTGGCTGAGGCATTCATGGCTCGTGCTTATATGTTCTGGGCAGGCTTCTACAAGAAAGCCGGTGAGCTCGCTAGCGGTTCTGGTCCCGCCATCAACCTGTTGGAGCAGGAGGGTTGCACTGGAGGTTCTCTCTCTCAAGCTGACGTTGTCAGTGGCCTGAAGGACGTTGTCGCCAGTGGTGCTTACAGACTTCTCAAAGACTACCGTTCACTCTGGCAGTACTCTAACAGCCTGCTTTGGGATGAGGCACACGATGGTAAAAATCATGCCTATTGGTTCATTGCTGATATGGATCGTAACGACTGCTTTGACATGCCGGGCAATGGTAACGGTAACCCAGAGGAACTCTTCCAGATTCAGTTCATGAACGCCTCTCGTTGGGGTATCGGTAAATGGGATGGACAGAGCTACAATGGTGGTGTCTACTCCGCAGAGCGTATGTATTGCAACTATCTTTCAGTATTCTGGGCACTCCGCGTAAACGGTAACAACGGTAAACGTGATTACACCTATCCATTTACTCAGGGCTGGGGTCAGGGCACTCCGTCTTGCAACATCTGGGACGACTGGACAACGGCTGAGAGCAAAGGTGGCTATAGCGATATCCGTAAGCTCGGTTCTTTGATTGACTGCCAGAATGAGTTCAGCAGTGACAAAGGCTTAAAAGGCTACACTTTTGTGAAAGACGACTGCGAGGAGTCTGGCTATGGTGTAAAGAAGTGGAACGGTGTAACGCTTGATGCTTTGACAGGCGACACACCCTGGTGGGAAGCTGTCAGTCCGGAATTCAGTTCGGGCGGTACTCTTGGGCTTTCTATGCAGGGTTCCCACTTCGAGGACTTCTACCTGATGCGTTATGCCGACGTGCTGCTGATGCTGACCGAGCTTACCGGTGATGCTTCTTACATGAATCAGGTTCAGGCTCGTGCTGGTGTGCCTCAGACCGCATACTCTTTGAAGGCTGTTCAGGACGAGCGCCGTTGGGAGTTCGCATTTGAGGGTATCCGTTTCAATGACATGCGTCGTTGGTCTGGTAAGGATTCTGGCGAGTCTTCATACGCTGCTCTGGCTCTTGAGGCACAGGCTGGCAAGAAAGTTGTTGTTAAGGGTAATACTTCAGACAAGGTTACTATGAAGCATATGACGTGCTCATGGAAAAAGCGTTACGCTGATACCAATGGTTTCTTGGCTAAGCCTCAGAACCAGATTAACCTGATGAATGGCAATCTTATACAGAACCCCGGTTGGGATGCTGCTAACCCTGAGACTCAGTATGTAGATCTCTATAATTAATTTAATAATTTGGCTTTTAATATGAAAAAGATATTTTTGTTATTTGTCGCAATTTGTGCTATTGCCGCTTGCAACCCTACACATGAGGACATTAGCATGGGTGGTAACATCACTGCTGACGAGCTCAAGGCGAAAGCCAGTGTTACGCTTGATATTGACCCCGTAACTGGCAAGAATGGTAATGTGCTTACCTGTTCTACTTCTGCTCCTGTAAACGCAAGATGGACTATTGCTGGTAAGAATTTGGCCGGTAACTATGCCCAAAAGAAGATGAGACTCGGTGAGTCTGTCGTTACCCTTACAGGTCTTTGCGCTGATGGCACGGAAGTTTCTGTTGATTTCCCCATCAACTGTGAAGTAGAAACCGACCCCATCAAGAAACGCTATTTCTATGGTGAGGATCCTGTCAAGCAACCAGAGTTCTGGCTTGAGTCTGGTGATGCAAAAGCTGGTCGTTTCAGTGATAATGAAGGTTCATATTTCCCATATCTTGATGGTGACACCTATTTTGGCCTCAAGACGCTCGTCTTTGAAATCACAGATGCTCAGGAAGGTCCATTCATTTGGGGTTCAGATGTTGGACTGACGGTTCGTATCATGAATGGTTGGTGGGATCCAACATTTGCTGATAATGTTCCTATTGGTAAAGGCTATTGGGAACTTCCCATCACTGAAGAAATTGCCAAATCATGTGCTCCCGCAGCAGCTGGTGGTGATGGTAAGGACCTTGACCTCTTGATGACACGAGGTAGAGTTAAGATCAAGGCTTGTTACTATGAGTATTAATCATTCCTTATAGGTATAATCATTTAGGGCTGACTCATATAATTGAGTCAGCCCTTTATAGCAAAAACAATGATAGGCAAAAACAAAGTCTCTGGTGCCATCCTTTATGCAAGCCTGTTGACTTTCATATTGTTTGTTGTATATATACTGTACTTCAACCAGGAGGTTTTCTATACGGCACACGACCGTTCTGAGTTTATCTTCGGAACTCCATTTTTCAATACCCTTCTATCGAAGCCCTTCGGTCTGATGCGATATGTGGGCGCATGGCTGACACAGTTGTTCTATTATCCCGCATTCGGTTCTGCCGTGCTGGTAGCTATCTGGGCGCTGATTTTCTTGGTGGGAATCAAAGCATTCCGGTTACAGGGTAGTGCCTCCGCGCTGATGCTCTTGCCTGTAGCCTGTCTGCTCACCTCAGTAGTCGATCTTGGCTACTGGATCTATGTTTCCACGATCAGAGGCTATTGGTTCTCACAGTCGGTCGGTTATCTCGTCATGCTGTTGCTCTTGTGGGCGGCACGCTGCACCCCGCGCCAATGGCACCTTGTCTGGTATCTGTTAGGCGTCTGTCTCTATCCGGTGCTCGGGTGGTTCGCCTTGCTCTTCGTGCTATGCTTAGTAGTTGTCGAGAAGCCCACCTGGCGCGAGTTCTTAGCGATTGTCCTGCTGATTTTTACTGCCTATATCTGGCATACTCAATATTATTCATATCTGAGGGCTGATGCTGTCGTCATGGCAGGTCTGCCTCGCTTTATTACCCCGAGCGACAATACCCCGCATCTCTCTTATCCGTTCTGGGCGCTGGGTATCGTCTCCGTGCTGATCCCGCTTTTTGGTAAGAATCTGGAGAAATGGTTCGTCCCTGCGCTAAGTGCAGTTGCGGGCATCGTTTTTACTTGTTCGCTGATGTACCACGACCAGAACTATATCGACGAGATGCGTATGGTACGCTATGCCGAGGACGACAATTGGAAAGAGGTGCTTCAAATAGTGGAGGAAAACCCAAAACCAACCACCACAATGGTCATGCTCAAAAATGTCGCCCTGATGAACGAAGGTGGCTTGCTTGACCGTTCATTCAAATCGGGCAATATCGGCTATCCGATCCATAACCCAGATTCTATCCACGTCTCTTTTTTGAATATCGTCTCTCCGCTGGTCTACTATAATTATGGTATGATCAACGAAGGCATCCGCCTGGATTTCGAGAATGCCATACAATACGGTTTCTCGCCCTTCTACCTGAAGATGCTTTCACGCTATACCTTGGCTAATAAGGACAAAGAACTGATGGAACGCTATATAACGTTGTTACATCATCAGACGTTCTACGACGACTGGCAGCCGGCACCTATCTCCAAAAAGGTGAAGGAATTACAGAATTGTTTCCCTGATGAGCTTACAGGTGTTGAGAACAGCGACAGTTATATTGTCAATAGCATCAGCCTCTGGCATGACTCCGACAGCAAGGTCGCTTCGGAACAGGCGCTGCTGTATGCCATGCTAAGTTGCGATTCTCACCGTTTCTGGCCGGCACTGCGCAACTATCTGAAATTGCACGAAGGCGAGGATTTTCCTGTTCATGCACAGGAAGCCTATATCCTGTTCATGGATAAAGCCCCAGAGGAGAAGCGTATGATGCTCCCCGTAGAGGAAGACATTTACAATCGTTACAAACAGTTCAGGGAAGTTTTAAGCCAACGTATAAAACCTGGCTTAACATTCGGAGAAGTCGCTGAAAACATGCGTGAGGAATGGGGAGACACTTATTGGTATTATAATATCTTTGGAAGACAGTATTCTAATCCCGTTGGTAGAAAGCATAATGAAGTACAATCGTAAGAAAACATTAAAAGCCTTTCTATATTTATATGACCTAAGTCCAGAATCCAAGGTGCCGAGTCTTGCGACTCAGCACCTTTATTTTTTTCAAACACCTCTCTTCTTCAAGTTGATGTCCCTATCCCATGCAGGACGTGGCGCCCAATGCAGTCAGAATAGCCGATGCGATCGATACAATCTGCCACGCCTATCATTCCAGCCATGTTTCAAGCCTGGTCGATGTTATTTTACTTGGCTATTGCGAATGGTTAAATATACCATTTCGGGTATAATAGTGATAAAAATTATTAATTTTATACCTTTTATGGTATATTATTGTAGAAATATAGATTTGTTGTTTTGTTGTTACCACGAGGATAACTGATTAGATAATAATTAGTTACTGGTGGTAACAACAAAGTGCTGGGTGACAACAAACAGCCATTTTAGCTATTATGATACAATTTTTTTGAAGATTTTTGCAATTTTTCTTGCATTTCAGCAAAAAATTTTGTATCTTTGTACGGCTAAATCGATAGCTAGAGAAACAAAAATGGAACAGAAGTACGATTTTAAGCAGATACCTTCTGGATGGAGGTACTGTTTTCATGCGCAGTGCCCGATGAAGGACCAGTGCCTGCGCTATCAGACTGCACAGGCCCTTCCTGAGAATTACGAAATGGGTGAAGCCGTTTTTCCGCGTGCACTCAAGAATGGCAGGTGCCGTTTCTTCCGTAAGGATGAGAAGGTGGTGATGGCCACAGGATTCTTGATTGCGGGAAATTCGCAGATGAGCGAACGGTTTCGTGCAATGCGCATTTCTCTGACGCGTTATCTCGGAGGAAATGGCACTTATTACCTCTATCGCAATGGTAAGAAATGGCTCACACCTCAGCAGCAGGCTGACATCCGCGCCCTATTCCGCCGTGCAGGTTATAAAGAAGAAGTGGTTTTCGGTAAAACCCGTGTGGACTATGACTTCACATAAGCCTAAAAAGTGTCTATTACAGCAGTCTTGTAACGCCATTACAATAGGCTTGTAAGAGCATTACAGTAGTCATGTAACGGTGTTACAAAAGCCTTGTAATAGGGGTAAAGGATTATCTGAACGATGCGGACATGACTGCTGAACGAGCGTTACAAGGCTTCTGTAATAACGTAAAGTATTATTAGTATGAAAGTAACTTTGATAAGAACTGACAAAAAGAACGTACCGCATGTGACGGTTAACACGATCGAGAAACTGATGACCCGTATGCAGACGGACACGAAACAGCAGAGCGTCCAGGCCCTGCGCCGTCATCTGCCGATGCTCGTCAGTCTGGGGTGGCATTTCAAGGATATGCACCTGTTGCCGCGCGTCTATCCCGCGGTGGAACTGACGAAAACCTCCAACGGCGACCTGATATTTAAGAATTGGAACGGTCTGGTGCTGTTGACCATCGGAGGTGTCGATGATCGTGAGAAAGCCGAGCAGGTAAAGGTGGCTGCTATGGGACTGCCCTCGACATTGGCAGCATTCCGTGGCAGTAGCGGTAAAACGGTGAAATTGCTGGTGCGCGTCGCTGCAGCCAACGGACAGGAACCGACCACTGAAGAAGAGGCAGATGCCCTTTATCGGACAGGCTATAACTTTGCCGTACAGGTGTATAGCGGTTTGTTCCATGGACAGATTGTGCAGCAGGAAGCTACTGCTAGGGCCAGTTTCCGCATGCCCCTCGACGAACAGCCGTGTTATCATCCCAAGGCAACGCCATTGATAATCTCGGGAGAAGTCAACACGGTTGAAATCTTTAGAAGTTCAGATGCAGCCATCCAGTCCAAGCCCTCTGCCCAGCGCAAGACTGACTACGGTAAATACAGCGATTATGAGTATCTCTATCGTTCAGCATGGGAACAGGTACGGGAAAAGATGGGACATCGTTTTGATGGTGATCCGCATCGTGAAGAGGCATTCCTGACAGAACTCGCCAGAATGTTGCGTCAGTTTGGGTTTCCTGAGGAAGAGGCGGTGCTCCATATGCGTTCCCACCTGTGGACGCGTGAGGAGGATGGCCATATCCGTGCCATTGTCGGTAGTGTCTATGTCGAGGATGATGACAAGAAACAGAAGTCGGATCCGTTGAAAATACGAAGCAACCAGCAGCAGATCATCGACTATCTGGAGTCACGCTATGTATTCCGTTTCAATACGGTGATGGGCTATACCGAGTTCAGGCCTAACAATACTTGGGTGCGTCCGTATCAGCCTGTGGATGAACGTGTGTTGAACCAGATGGCCATCGAATGTCGTCTGGCAGGACTCGACGCATGGGATAAGGATGTATCGCGCTATATACGTTCGGCCTATGTGCCACTTTATAATCCTGTGGATGAATACCTCGGGCAGTGTCGTGGTAAGTGGGACGGAAAGGATCGTATCCGCGAACTGGCACGATGCGTACCTACCAAGAACCCGCATTGGGAGGATTGGTTCTATACCTGGTTCCTGGGTATGGTGCGCCAGTGGCGGAGTACCATCTACGACCGTTATGGGAATCAGGTGGCACCGTTGCTGATCTCACGACAGGGTTGGAACAAAAGCACCTTCATCCAGTCACTGTTGCCGCCAGAGTTGCAGTGGGGCTATACCAATCAGCTCGATGTCTCGGAGAAACGACAGACGCTACAGGCCATGAGCCAGTTTCTGCTCATTAATCTCGACGAATTCAATCAGATTTCGCCCAAGTTGCAGCAGGGTTTTCTGAAGAATGTCATCACCCTGCCGTCGGTAAAGGTAAAGCGCCCCTATGGTAAGCATGTGGAACCGTTCCCGCGCCTAGCTTCCTTTATCGGAGCCACCAACCAGACGGATGTACTGACGGATCCCTCAGGCGGACGTCGTTTCCTCG
This sequence comes from uncultured Prevotella sp., assembly GCA_900319305.1. GTDB lineage: Bacteria > Bacteroidota > Bacteroidia > Bacteroidales > Bacteroidaceae > Prevotella. The sequence goes on along the minus strand of ONNY01000059.1, from coordinate 18,319 downwards.
GTATAGAGTTGACAGGGCCCATCGATGTGTCACGCCGTCCGAACCATGAGCAGTTGTTTGCCCAGGCACTGGATGCGCTGGATCGTCACAAGCCCCACTTCTTCAACGAGGAACAGACGCTGGAGATCATTGAGTCAAATCGTCGTTATCAGCAGCAGACGCCTGCCGAACAGTATTTCAACGACTGTTTTGAAATAGCCAAAGATGAAAAGGATGGCATGTACCTGACATCAAGTGCAATTTTTACACATATCAAGAAGGTAGCTGGCGCTGATTTGCGGCTCAGTTCGCTCAATCACTTCGGTAGAATCCTGTCTAATATGCCCGAAATTGTCAGAAAACGCACCAAAAACGGCACAGAATACTTGGTAAAACCCAAGAAATAGCCGTTTGTTGTCACCCTACACTTTGTTGTTACCACCAGTAACCGATTAATTCCTAATCAGTTATCCGCGTGGTAACAACAAAACGACAAATACGCCGGAAAATAATAAATTTAGAGCCTTGCGACTTGGAATCTCCTATTTTTATCATAAATATGATTATCAAACTTTTGATAATTATTATTTGGATAATTGAAAAAGATTGTTTATCTTTGCAGCGGAAATGATAAAAACCGGCAATATGAATAATCCGTTTGTAACAAAAGGGTATGCAGGCCCAGACTATTTCTGCGATCGCGTGAAAGAGACAGAGGACTTGGTGAAACTACTCACTAACGAAAACAATATGGCACTTATATCGCCTCGAAGGATAGGCAAGACTGATCTGATCCATCATTGTTTCGCCCAGCCATCAATCCAGAAGCATTACTATACCTTTATCATTGACATCTACGCCACCAACTCGTTGGCAGATTTTGTAGAGGTCTTTGGCAGGGTTATCTTTGATACTCTCAAACCTCTAGGACGGAAAGTCTGGGAAGGATTCTTTAATACGATCAAATCTATCCAGCAGCAGATCTCTTTTGACATCAATGGAAATCCAGTGTGGGGATTGGGATTAGGGGCATCTGCGAATCCTTCAACAACACTCGACGAGATTTTCAACTATCTGAATTCCGCAGGTAAGCCTTGTATGGTAGCCATTGACGAGTTCCAAAGAATCACCGACTATCCTGATGGTCAGAACGTGGAGGCTGCGCTACGGACGCACATCCAGAGATGCACTAATACGACATTCCTTTTCTGTGGTTCCAAACGTCATCTGATGACTGAGATATTCCTTTCACCATCCCGTCCTTTTTATCAGTCGGTGATAACGATGGGGCTTAATCCGATTTCGGAGGAGAAATACACTGCATTTGCCCAACAGCTGTTTAAGAAGAATGGCAAATCTATCGATCGTGAGGCCGTCCAACAGGTGTATGACCGTTTTGATGGTGTAACAGCTTATTTGCAAAGGGTGATGAATGTCCTTTATCTAAATACGGAAAAAGGAGGTAAATGTACGACAGAGATGATAGAAGATGCCATAGATTTCATCATCAACCTAAATTCGGATCACTATGAGACGCTATATAGCCAGATGTCCGAAAGACAACGTCTGGTGTTCCTGGCAATTGCCATGGAAAAGAGAGCCAAGAACATATCCGGCAGCCAGTTTATACATAAATATCACCTCGCATCATCTAGTTCTGTTGTCTCTGCAGTAAGAGGTCTTCTTGAGAAAGACTTTATTACGCAAGAGAACAACGAGTACTATGTCTATGACTACTTCTTCCAAATCTGGTTAGGGAAAAGAGGATATATCAAATAATTTCTCCGACCTCAGATACTCATTGATGAATGCCTCGCGGGGGTGGAGATACTTCTCTTCCCAAGGGGCGCGTAGATCGCCAGAGGGCCAGGCGTGGGTGCGATATGGCACGCAGTTGATGGTCTTCTTGCCGGGTGCATTGTTCAGCGACGAGAAGACGGCTGAAGGCGGACAGGTGGTATCGATAAGACCGATCTCACAATAGATTTCGGCTCGTGAGTGACGGATAAGCAGGGCACCATCGAAATAGGGCAGTGTGTTATCAAGTTGCGTAGAAGAGAGATCTTGGTGGTTTTCAATAGGCTGTGGCCATCCGCTGAGCCGTCCTTTACGCGCACCGCCCAGGTCTTGCATGGCAGGTACATTAAGCACAGACTGGCAGCGGCTACGGCTTGTCCACCGCCCTGACTCTCACCAACAACGAGGATGCGGCGCCCGTCCCATTCCGGCAGACTCGTCATATACTCAATAGCACGCAAGACACGCAGGTACATACCACGAAAATAGTAAGTCTCACGGTCGGCAGCGTTATACTCAAAATAGTTCTTTAGCGGACCGTCTTCGAGCATCTGATAGTAATCGTCAGACTGCCTGTTGAGCATGCCGTGGGCATTAAGATCCAGACTGAGTGCACCGTTTCCTAAGGCCGCATTACCCACACACTCATTCACCGAGCAGCGGCACCAGTCGCCTTTCACACCGGCAGCGCGACAGAGGATGATGATGGACAGTGATTTCTCCTTGGCTCCTACAGGCTTGGCTACATAGGCTCGCATGGGGGCAGGGCCGAGACAGTTGATCTCCACGTCTTCACAGGTGAATTTATTCTGATACTGCTGTGGCACCGCCAGCGGTGTGGTTTTCACCTGCATGGGTAATGCTTTGAGTTGCTGCTTGAGGTTGTCCCAGTAGTCCATCAGATCGACGGGCTCTTCATAACCGGCACGGAAACCTTCTGGAGCCACGACAAAACCAATACTGGCAGATGCCCCAGAACGCTCCTTTACCTCTATAGAGACAGCACAGGTACTATCTAACGCCTGCTCCAATACGGTGAAGTCGGTAGATGTCGGAAGGATACGGAATTCCTGGCCTACCTTGTTATTATAGGATACGCTCACGAACAACGAATCCGTAGGCACGATGTCAGTATGGCATGAGACAACGGCGCGCTCACCTTTCTCATAGATGCCGCTATCCTTGTTGATACTGAGGCTCCAAATGCCATCAGTGGCGAGCACTGCGATGGTACAGCCTACCCATAAATACAGTAATATAGAAAACCTTTTCATATCCATAAATCATTGTAGAGACAGGGTCTTGATGACGGGGCCGGAGTAGGTGTTGATATAGAGACGGATGGAGTCAACGGCAAGGTCTGTTGTCGGGATGCTGACATAGGCCTGCGTGGAATAGTATTCGGGGACGTTGCCCTGGTCGTGATAAAGCAGGAGCGACAAGGTGCGTCGGCCACTGGGGTAGGAAATCAGCGAGTCTGTGACGACATCCAACTTCTGTACAGCCGTCGAGTCTTCTGTATAGCCTGTCTTCAACTGAAGATGCAGGTTCAGGTACTTGCCTGACTTGCTATTCCAGATACTCTCAAACTTCACCGGGTCATCCTTATAGGTTTTCTCAAAGCTGGTAAGGGGTTTGACATACAGACAAGGTACCCTTCCCAAGGAAATGACCTCAGCCGCCAGTTTTCCATCGGCAGCCTTCACCTTATTATAATATAGCATACAGCGATAGATGGTGTCGGGGCGTGAGATCCACTGTGCCGTCGCAAGGGAAGTCAATGGCAGGATTTCGCCATCGTCGGTGGTGATAGAAGTGACCTCGCGGTTACTGTTGACATTCGCCTCAGCAAAATCGCCCCGCATCAGCGAATAAGCACCCTCGCCTTTCTCATAGGCATCCTGAGTACAGGAAATGAAAAGGGAAAAAGGTAAAAGGGTAAAAAGGTAAAATATCATTTTACCAAAGCAGATATGCAACTTCCCAAATTGACCATTCATGCTTCTCATTTTTACTTTTTTACCTTTTTACTTTTTTACCTTCATCTGGTTCACTGCCGGGTTGGCATACATCTTGAGCATACAGTCACGGAGAAAGGCCTCATCCTTATTTGGAATGGAGATCTTGGCCAGTTGTCCGGCCAGGTAGGTCTCGAAGCGAGTCTTGTCGTCGGCAGTATAATGAGTCGCATGGGCAGCAGAGCCTTCCAGTTCATCGAGTGCGATATAGTTGCAGGGGAAGAGCTGATAGCCACGGTGGATATCCTTGTCCATGCGCTGGGCGAGGGCCGTGAAGAACTCCGTCTTGGGCAGTTCTGCCAGTTCATCAATCCAGGTATTGACGGGAGCGGCACAGTGATACATCACCCTACCCTTATAACCGAAGATACCAGTCTTCATATTGTCGAGATCGTCCTGACGACTCTTCTTGAAGCCTGGGATGTCGCGTTTCTCCTGAAATTCCTGGGCTTTCAAGTAGTCACAGGGATCAAACTCATAACTGATGGTGAGTGGCACGATGTTGAGTTCGCGCAGACGATCGGCCGGATTTTTCAGTTCATCGGGGGCACCCATGGCCAGCATCTTCAGTACGGAGTCCTGCGTGCGGTCGTTAGAGTCCTTTGCCCTACCCTCACGCTGAGCGATCCAGATGTTCTCCTGTTTCTGGGTGACGGCATAGTGGATATAACGGCTCATCAGCTGACTGGAGCGCAGCATCTCTTTCGGAGAGAGTCCGCGACGCACCGTGAAGGCCTTGTTCATACGGACCAATCGTTTGATCCAGGGATAGATGAGCAGATTGTCACCGATTCCGATCTCAACGGTTGTCGGGTAACCGTTGGCAACGAGCATCACGTCGAGGAAGGCGGAGTCGAGTACAATGTCACGATGGTTGGAGACAAACGTATAACGTCCCGTCTTCTGAGGATCGACGCCCTTCAGATCACGATCATCGAAGGTGCAGCCGTCGGTGTGCTTGCGGATGATGTACCAGACGATGGGTTTCATAAACCGCAGTTGGAAGTCGAGCGGTGTCTTGACGCCCGTGAAGGCCAACTTCAGGAGTCCGTTACGCAGACTCTTGGGCAGCCAGGGCACAAAACCCTTCAGTATCAACTGGAACTGTCGGTCGTTGAGCAAGTCGTTGAACGCCTGCTTCATCTCTTCAGGCTCGTACGGCCGAATCTCGTCGAACTCTCTAGAGCCCCCTAAGTTAGGGGGTTGGGGGTCTGAACGGTGTATCATCTCTTCCATATCAAATAGTTTTTATGTCCGGAGTCTTGTTCAGACCCCCATCCCCCTAACTTAGGGGACTTGAAAACTGGTTTTCAACAATATCCGTCAACACATCAGCCATGTTAAGTCCTGCAGCACGTACCTGTTGGGGAATGAAACTGGTGGCCGTCATACCCGGGGTGGTGTTCACCTCCAGCATCGAGATCTTACCTTCCTTAGAGATGATGTAGTCGATGCGGATGATGCCGTTGCAGTGGAGGATGTCGTAGATATGTGAGGTAATCTGGCGCACACGGTCAGTGACATCCTCCGGCAGACGAGCCGGTGTGATCTCCTGAACCTGACCGTTATACTTCGCATCGTAATCGAAGAACTCGTTGCTGGTGACCACCTCGGTGGCAGGCAGGACCACAGCCTTCTCCTTCGTTTTATAGACACCGATAGAGATCTCCGTACCTTCGAGGTAACTCTCCACCATGATCTCCGGACTCTCCAACATCGCCTTACGGATGGCTGGAGCAAGCTGATCCTTGTTCTTCACCTTCGACACACCGAAAGAAGAACCGTCGGCAGCAGGCTTCACGAAACAGGGCATGCCGATACGCTCCTCGATCTCATCGTCGGACACAAGTTCCTCATAGCCCTTGCGGATCAACAGGGAGTCGGCCACGCTGACGCCATAGCCACGCAGATACTGGTTGAGTACGAACTTATCGAAGGTCATAGCCTCCACCAGAACACTGCTGGTGCTGTAAGGCAGACCGATCAGATCGAAGTAGCCCTGCAGCAGACCATTCTCACCAGGGGTGCCATGGATGGTGATGTAGGCATAATCGAACAAACGGGCCTTTCCATTCTCCATGAAAGAGAAATCATTACGGTCGATCTTGGCGGTTGTTCCGTCAGGAAGTTCCACATGCCAGTCCTGTCCCTTGATATCAACGATGTAGATATCATAACGTTCTTTGTCAAAGAAAGAATAGAGTCCCTGTGCCGAGCGCAGTGACACATCGTGTTCTGATGAATCGCCACCACAGACGATGGCAATCGTTCTCTTCTGCTGTTTCATTTTATCTTTTATTTTTACCTTTTTACTCTTTTACCTTTAAATATTTTCTCCATTTATCAATCAGCGCCGCCATATCCTCGGGCCATTCCGAGGTGAAGTCCATCTGCTGGCCGGTCGTGGGATGCACGAAACCTAAGGTCTTGGCATGTAAAACCTGTCGCGGACAGAGTTTGAAGCAGTTCTGGATATAGGCCTTATAACTGGCTGTGCGTTCCCCTCTGAGGATCTCCGTGCCACCATAGCGCTCGTCGCAGAACAGCGGATGACCGATGTGCTTCATGTGGGCCCTGATCTGATGGGTGCGACCTGTCTCCAGCACACACTCCACCAACGTGGTATAGCCATAACGCTCCATGACATGGTAATGCGTCACGGCCGGCTTGCCGATCTCTGAGTCAGGCGGGAACACCTCCATGCGGAGACGATCTTTCGGATCACGTCCGATATTACCTTCTATCCGTCCCTCATCCTCCACGAAGTTACCCCACACCAGGGCGTTGTAACTGCGATGGGTGGTCTTGTTGAAGAACTGCTTTCCCAGAGAGGTCTTGGCATCGGGCGTCTTTGCCACCACGAGCAGACCACTGGTATCCTTGTCGATACGATGGACGAGCCCCACTTCGGGATCGTTCGGATCATAGCTCTCCAGATCCTTCAGATGCCAGGCGATGGCATTCACCAGTGTACCGTTGAAATTGCCACAGCCCGGATGTACCACCATACCCGCCGGCTTGTTGATCACCATCAGGTCATCGTCCTCATACACCACCTCAAGGGGGATATCCTCAGGTTCGATGGTGGTATCGTAATGCGGACGGTCGAGCATCAGAGTGACGATATCGCCCGCGCGTACCTTATAATTACTTTTAACCGGACGGCCGTTTACATGGATGAAACCCGCATCTGCCGCCTTCTGGATACGGTTACGGCTGGAATGCGGTTGATGTTCCGACAGATACTTGTCGATACGGACAGGCACCTGTCCCTTATCCACCTCTATCCGGAAATGCTCATAGAGCTCATCATCTTCAACGAAATCCATCATTCGACTATTTCTTCGAATTCGTCGGTCTCACCTTCCTCCTGCATAGGCTGAGCCTCAGATCCTATGTAGTCGATCTCCTCTTCTGCGCCATAGTGGCCGTTACCAACTAACAGTGTCAGCGGGGAGTCGATGGAGATACGATCCCCCGTGGAGACACGACGACCCCGACAGAGGATGCCATAGACCCAATCTTTCTCACCCTCCACTTGCTGAGGGGGCGTCAACTTAAAGCCGATGGCCGTCAACTTGGCCTCTGCTTCACGGAAACTACTGTTATCCACCAGATCGGGGATAGCAAATGAGGGCGAAGACGGTGAATTGACAGTGACATAGATCGTATGTCCTTGCTTGACCTTCATGCCAGGACCAGGGTTCTGAATGAGGATACTGTTGGCTGGCAGACGCTTATTATAGCCAGAGTCCGTCACCACGAGATACAGCCCACGTTCCTCCATCAGGGCACGGGCATTCTGATACACCATCCCTTCGACCTTAGGCACTTCAATCCCTTCACCATGGCGTGTATAGACATCCAGTCCATACTTCACGCCAAAAGCGAGCGCAACCACCACCAGCACCATAGCCAGGATGTTGCCCCAAAGAAAACCGCTTGCAAACTTACCGAAGAATTCCTTTGCTTCCATTTTTCTTCTACTTTGGCTGCAAAGGTAGTGTAAAAAGGGCGAAATTCCAAGAAAAGGGACTAAAAAAAACAGAAAGAAGCAGAGATTCTACCCTACTTCTTTCTATTTTTTACCAATTTACCTTATGAACGACAGCGGATTACTTTCCGTGATGCTCATCAGAAACCGTTAACTTCTTGCGGCCCTTAGCACGACGAGCGGCCAGAACGCGACGACCATTTTTGCTGGCCATTCTCTCACGGAAACCGTGCTTGTTCACGCGACGGCGATTGTGGGGTTGAAATGTTCTTTTCATTGCTTTATACTTTTATATTTGTTATGTTTCCAACGATTTGGGGTGCAAAAGTACTCATTTCTTTTGAATTACGCAAGTTTTATGCGATTATTTTTGGTTTTTCGCTCAATTTGCACTAATTGCACCGCAAGCCAGGTAAGGGTAACACAATTATGATCATCAAGGTAAAGAACGTTTCTGACGGACGTGTGCTGGAGCGCCGTTTCAATATCGGTGAGAAACTGGAGGATGTTGTCATCGAGCGTCGTCCCTACCAGTATCTCTATGAGGACCAGTCAGGTCGTATCTTCATGAACCAGGAGACTTTCGAGCAGATCCCCATCGACAACGAGCTCGTGATCGGTCATGAGTACATGAAGGAGAGCGATATCGTGGAGGTTGTCAGCGACACCACCGACGGAACCATCCTCTATGCTGAAATGCCTGTTAAGACCGTGCTCCGCGTGACCCACTCTGAGCCGGGTATCAAGGGCGACACCGCTACCAACACCCTGAAGCCTGCCACACTGGAGACTGGTGTTGAGGTACGCGTTCCCCTCTTCATCAACGAAGGCGATCTGATCCAGGTAGATACCCGCGACGGTTCTTACCTCCAGAGAGTGAAGGAATAATGAAATACTCCATTATCGTTCCCGTCTATAATCGGCCCGACGAGGTTGATGAGTTGTTACAGAGTCTCTGTGAACAGACGGTAAAGGACTTCGAGGTCATTATCGTAGAAGACGGATCGATAAAACCATGTAAGGATGTCTGCAACAAGTATGCAGGCATCCTTTCTTTGCATTATTACGCCAAGGAGAACAGCGGTCCGGGCCAAAGCCGTAACTACGGTGCCGAGCGTGCCAACGGTGAATATGTCATCATTCTCGACTCGGATGTCGTCCTGCCATCAGGCTATCTCCAGGCTATTGAACGGTCCCTGAGCCTGCCGCGCTCGGCCGAAGGACGCTTGCTACCAGCGGGACGCAAGAAGGGCCATCAACTAGCCGCCTTTGGTGGTCCGGATGCTGCCCACCCCGACTTCACACCTGTGCAGAAGGCCATCAGCTATTCGATGACCTCTTTCTTCACCACCGGTGGCATCCGAGGCGGAAAGGCCAAACTCGACAAGTTCTATCCCCGTTCGTTTAACATGGGCATCCGTCGTGATGTCTATCAGCAACTGGGCGGTTTCACCAAGATGCGCTTTGGTGAGGATATCGACTTCTCCTACCGCATCGTTGAGGCAGGCTATCAGCCCCGTCTTTTCCCTGAGGCCTGGGTCTGGCACAAGCGTCGTACGGATTTCCGTAAGTTCTTCCGTCAGGTCTATAACAGCGGTATCGCCCGCATCAACTTAGAGAAGCGTCATCCCGGTACGATGAAACTCGTGCATCTGTTGCCCACCGTTTTTACGGTTGGTGTCATCGCCCTGATCCTCATCTCTGCTGTTGGTCGTGCGCTAATGCACTATGTGGATCACGACCAATTCTACTGGATGTGCTTCGCCCCTTGGCTACCGATCTTATTATATAGTCTCCTGATTTTCATCGACTCCAGCATCAAGAACAAGAGTCCTCATGTCGGTCTGCTGTCGATCCCTGCCGCTTTCGTCCAGTTGATGGGCTACGGACTAGGCTTTATCGAATCATGGTGGAAACGGTGCATCCTCAAGCAAGATGAGTTTCAGGCCTTCGAACAAACATTCTACAAATAAAATAAACCCTTTCAACTTTAAATCTCTATGGAAAAGCTTAACATCAAACAGTGGGCAGAGGAAGATCGCCCAAGAGAAAAAATGGTAAAACTTGGCACTGAGGCGCTGAGTGATGCCGAATTGTTAGCAATACTCATTGGCAAAGGATCTGCGAAAGAAGACGCTGTTTCACTGATGAAACGGATTCTGGCAGACTGCAAGAACAACCTGAATACCCTCGGCAAGAGGAGCATTCACGAACTCTGTCAATACAACGGTATCGGTGAGGCTAAGGCCATCACGATCCTGGCAGCCTGTGAACTGGGCAAGCGTCGTCAGATGGAGCGTCCGGAAGAGCGCCCGGACTTAGGCACAGCCACCCGCATCTACAACCACATGCACCCTATCATGCAGGATCTCGATGTGGAGGAATTCTGGGTGTTGCTCATGAATCAGCACTACCGTCTCATTAAGAAACTACGTATCTCACATGGCGGTATCACTGAGACTGCCGTCGATATCCGCATCATCATCAAAGAGGCCGTCCTTGCCAATGCCACCATCCTCGCCGTCTGCCATAACCACCCGTCAGGCAACCTCTCTCCCAGCAGTCAGGATGACCATCTGACCAAAGACATCAAGCGGGCCTGCGAACTGATGCGCATCCACTTCCTCGACCATGTCATCATCACTGACGGACAGTATTATTCCTACCACGAACAAGGGAAATGCTAATAAAACTCCATTAAAATTTGGTTTTTCGCCCAATTTACACTATCTTTGTCGCCCAAACGGTAACTACAAATGACACAAGAAGAAAAGACTCAGATAGAAGAACGGATCGTGGATGTGCTGAAAACCGTCTATGACCCAGAGATTCCCGTCAACATCTATGATCTGGGAATGATATACAAGATTGACGTGCAGGAGGACTATTCTGTCAATCTGGATATGACCTTTACTGCACCGAACTGTCCTGCTGCCGACTATATCCTGGAAGATGTACGTACGAAGGTGGAGAGTTTGGATGGTGTGAAAAGTGCCAACGTCAATCTCGTCTTCGAACCTGCCTGGGATCAGAGCATGATGAGTGAGGAAGCCCGTGTCGAACTGGGGTTCGACTAAAGGTAAAAAGGTAAAAAAGTAAAATGAAGAATATCTATTTTCTCTCCGATGCCCATCTCGGGTCGCTGGCCATTCCGCATGGACGTATGCAGGAACGGCGGTTGGTGCGTTTCCTGGACTCCATCAAGGAGAAGGCTGCAGCCATCTACCTGTTAGGTGACATGTTTGACTTCTGGTACGAATACAAGTTTGTCGTACCAAAGGGCTACACTCGTTTCCTGGGGAAGCTTTCTGAGTTGACAGATATGGGTGTGGAGGTGCATTACTTCACCGGCAACCACGATATATGGGCCTACGATTATCTGGAGAAGGAGTGTGGTGTGATTCTGCATAAGCAGCCTGAGACGACGGAGATCTACGGCAAGATGTTCTACCTGGCACATGGCGACGGACTGGGTGATCCCGATAAGAAGTTCAAATTTATCAAGAACATCTTCCATAATAAGGTCTGCCAATGGGCTTTCTCCGGTCTTCATCCACGCTGGGGTATGTGGTTCGGTCTGAACTGGGCCAAGCACTCCCGCCTGAAGCGCCCCAATGGAGAGGAACCGCCCTATATGGGTGATAATAAGGAACATCTGGTGCTTTTCACGAAGCAATATATCCAATATCACTCCAACGTGGATTACTTCATCTATGGTCATCGGCACATCGAACTGGACCTGCAACTGACAAAGAAGGCCCGTATGCTGATTCTCGGTGACTGGATTAACCACTTCACCTATGCTGTCTATGACGGCGATCACCTGCTGATGCTGCAATACATCGAGGGCGAGAGTCGTCCATAAAGGATAAAACTACAGAGACTAAATATGAAAAAGAAGATTGTAACTTTCGGAGAACTCCTGTTAAGATTCTCCAAGCCTCATCACCTGAGACTGACACAGGGTGACATGTTCACCAGCAAATATGGTGGCAGTGAGGCCAATGTAGCCGTTTCGCTTGCGACCCAAGGTGAGGATGTGACCTATATCACCCGTCTGCCGGATACACCCGTCGGACATGCCGGTGCGATGAACCTGGCGCAGTTGGGCGTCAACACCAGTCAGGTGCTCTATGGTGGCCAGCGCATCGGTACCTATTATTTCGAGCCAGCCGCCGGTATGCGGGCACCTAAGGTGATCTACGACCGTGCCAACTCAGCCTATTTCGACTTGAAACCAGAGATGATTCCCTGGCGCGAGATCCTGAAAGACTGTGATTACTTCCATGTATCAGGTATCACGGCAGCTATCTCACCACAGGCAGCCATGGCAACCTTTGAGGCCCTCGACGTTGCCGATGAACTTGGCGTGACCGTCTGTTTCGATATCAACTACCGTAAGAATCTGTGGAAATACGAAGGTGCCGATCCCCGTGGAGTCTTGAGTCATATGCTCTCCCGCTGCGACATGATGTTTGGCGATGCTGTGGAATTCGACTGGCTGACCCAGCATCCGCAGCCACCCTTTACAGCTTTAGATTCCACCTTCCAGATGCAGATGGATGAATACAGGGCCTGGTTTGACGAGATGCACGCTGCCTTTCCCCGCGTAAAGAACTGGATGATGGGTATGCGTAACGAGATCTCGTCGAAGCACCATACGCTGACAGGTCTGCTATGGACGGAAGGTAAGCTGTTGCAGGCTCCGATCATGGACATCCCCGACGTCATTGACCCTGTCGGTGTGGGCGATGCCTTCATGGGCGGTTGGTTGCATGCCATCTCATTGTTCCCCGATGACAGACAGAAACAGTTGAACTACTCACTGGCAGCAGCAGCCCTGAAGAACACTATCCCTGGTGATTTCAACCTCTCCACAGAAGATGAGATCCTGGATGTGATGGAGCAAAGGCATAATCAGGATACGCTTTACAAGACCTATCAATAAAGAATAATCCCCGCTTACTGGCGGGGATTATTCTTTTGTTGTATGATTGTGCTGCTTAGAGCAGGTTCATCGTATCGGTAGCAATCATCAGCTCCTCATCGGTAGGAATGACAACCACCTTCACCTTGGAGTCATCGGCAGAGATGATCGCCTCTTCGCCACGGACATTATTCTTCGACTCATCGAACTTGATGCCGAGGAACTCCATGTCCTTGCAGACCTCTGAGCGCATGCTGACCTGGTTCTCACCGACACCGGCAGTGAAGACCACCACGTCGAGACCACCCATAGCGGCAGCATAGGCACCGATATACTTCTTAATACGATAGAAATACATATCCTGAGCCAGTTTTGCACGTTCATCACCGTTTTTAGCAGCGTTCTCAACATCACGCATGTCAGAAGAGCCACCAGTGAGACCTGCCACACCACTCTTCTTGTTGAGCAGGTTGGACATACCATCAGCGTCGAGGCCGAGTTTCTTCTCGATGAAGGTCACGGCACCACCGTCGATATCACCGGCACGGGTACCCATCACCAGACCTTCCAGCGGAGTCAGACCCATAGAGGTGTCGATACACTTACCATCAACCACAGCAGCGATAGAGCCGCCATTACCCACGTGACAAGTCACCATCTTGGTGCCCTCAGCGGGGATGCCCAGGAACTCACAGGCACGGGCACTCACATAACGGTGAGAGGTGCCGTGGAATCCGTAACGACGGATACCGTACTTCTCGTAGAGCTCGTAAGGAATAGCATACATATAAGCCTTGGGAGGCATAGTCTGATGGAAGGCGGTATCGAACACACCGACCTGAGGCAGACCAGGCATCAATTCCTTTACGGCGTTCACACCCTTCAGGTTGGCAGGGTTGTGCAGAGGAGCCAAATCAGAGCACTCCTCGAAGGCCTTCAGTACCTCATCGGTCAGGATCACAGACTTGTTGAACTTCTCACCGCCATGCACCATACGGTGACCGACAGCATCGATCTCATCGAGACTCTTAATCACACCAATCTCTGGGTCTGTCAGCAGAGAGAAGATGAACTTCACACCCTCAGTATGCTCGGGGATATCGTGCATAATCTGCTTCTTCTCACCATTGGCCAACTTCACCTTCACAAAGGCGCCATCGAGTCCTACGCGCTCAGCACCACCACTGGTCATCACACTCTTATCATCCATATTGTACAAAGCGTACTTAATAGACGAAGAACCGCAATTCAATACAAGGATTTTCATTGTTTTACCTTTTTACTTTTTTACTTTTCTAATTTTACTTTTTTGCGTCCATAGCCTGACAAGAGGTGATGGCGATCATGTAGTAGATATCGTCGATAGAACAACCACGAGAGAGGTCGTTCACCGGACGTGCGATACCCTGCAGAACCGGACCGATGGCAATGGCATCACCCAGACGCTGAACCATCTTATAGCCAATGTTACCAACCTCAAGGTTCGGGAATACGAGCACGTTAGCCTTACCTGCAATATCAGAACCAGGTGCTTTCTTGGCACCAACACTTGGAACGAGGGCAGCATCAGCCTGCAGTTCACCGTCGATCTTCAGTGCAGGATCCATCTCCTTGGCCAGACGCGTAGCCTCGATCACCTTGTCGCAGACCTCATGCTTAGCAGAACCCTTCGTAGAGAAGCTCAGCATGGCTACACGGGGATCCTCAAAACCTGCCACAGCCTTTGCCATACGAGCCGTGCAGACAGCAATCTGAGCGAGCTGATTAGCATCGGGCATCGGGGTTACAGCCACGTCGGCAACCACGAGCACACCATCCTCACCATACTGCTTCTGCTTAGAGATGAGCAGCAGACCACCGCTGACGCAAGTGATACCTGGCTCACACTTAATAATCTGCAGGGCAGGACGCAGGGTGTCACCAGTTGTAGAGAGTGCACCACTGATCTGACCGTCAGCACCCTCGGTCTTGATGATCATACAGCCCAGGTACAGCGGGTTCTTAATCAGTTTACGAGCCTCCTCAATGGTCATGCCCTTAGACTTGCGGATCTCTGCCAGTTTCTCTGCCAGTTCCTCGCTCTTCTCGTAGTTCTCGGGATCAATGAGGGTTGCCTTACCGATGTTGGTCAGTCCCTTCTCCTTGGCGAGGGCCTCAACCTTTGCAGGATTACCAATCAGGATGATGTCTGCGATATCATCACCAAGAGCCTTATCGGCTGCACAAAGGGTACGCTCTTCTTCTGCTTCGGGGAGCACGATGCGCTGCTTGTTTGACTTAGCACGCGCTACAATTTGACTTAATAAATCCATAGTTTGCTTTTATTTAATATGAATAATGTTCTAAAAAGACCTATTTGTAACATTGAGATTGCAAAAATACAAAAATAATCCGAAACCCGTGCAGGATTAGGGATTATTTTTCGAAAAATTAAATGAAATCCTTTACGTTTAATCTTCCAGTTCCTTTGTCAGGATGGCCTCGAGCTCCTCTGCAGAGAGACGGAGACGGAATTCTCCTCGCACAGCCACAGAGATACCGCCAGTCTCTTCCGACACCACAACAGCCAGGGCATCACTCTCCTGCGAGATACCCATCGCGGCACGGTGACGCAGTCCCAACTCCTTCGGAATATCCAGATCATGACTGACAGGAAGGATACAGCCAGCAGCCTTGATGCGTTGCTTGGAGATGACCATGGCACCATCGTGCAAAGGCGAGTTCTTAAAGAAGATATTCTCGATCAGGCGCTGGTTGATGGTGGCATCGATCATATCACCCGTCCTAACGATATCATCCAAAGGCACTGTGCGCTCCAATACGATCAAGGCACCGACCTTTCCCTTGCTTAGGTTCATGCACGACATCACGATAGGCATAATCGTCTCCTTCACCTCCTTCTTGTCCTTACCCTTATCTTTCGAGAAGAACCGCATGAAACTTCTCATGCGCCGATGGGCACCCAGATTATAGAGGAACATACGGATATCTTCCTGGAAGAGCACGATCAGCGCAATCACACCCACACTGACCAACTTGTCGAGAATGGAACCAAGCAGGCGCATCTGGATGATCTGCGACACGAAGAGCCAGATGACGACAAACACCATGATGCCGATGAACACATTCAGGGAACGTGACTCACGCATCAGACGGTAGATGTAGAACAACATCAACGCCACCAGAAAGATATCGATAATATCTATTAATCCGAACTCGATGAACATAGGCTACTTATCTATTTGACCATTTAGGGATTCTACTATTCTCACGCACTCTACCGCCTCCTTCACATCATGCACCCGGAGGATACTGGCACCCTTCATCAGAGCTATGGTGTTGAGTACCGACGTACCGTTCAAAGATTCATCGGGCGTCAGACCCAGCAGTTTGAAAATCATCGACTTGCGGGAGATGCCTACCAATAACGGCAGTTCCATAATCTGCAGTCGTTCCAGCTGGTTCATCACCGAATAGTTCTGGGCGACGGTCTTACCAAACCCGAAGCCCGGGTCGAGGATGATATCTTTGACACCGAAGTCACGCAACTGCTGCACCTCACGGGCGAACGCCAGCAACATATCACGGAGGTTCGGCTGAACAGACATTAATATATAAGGTACGCGTAGGCGAGCGATCATCCTGAACATCTCCACACTACCCTCGCTGACATCATTGATGATATCAGCCCCGAACTCCTCGACTGCCATCCGCGCCACATCAGGACGGAAGGTATCGACGGACACGACGGCATGAGGCTGTTCTCGGCGCACCACCCCTAAGGCCAGGCGCAGACGCTGCATCTCCTCAGCCTCAGAGACCGGTTCCGAGCCAGGACGCGTGGAGCAGCCGCCGACATCTATCATCGTCGCTCCTTCAGCCACAATCTGGTTGGCGCGCCCGGCAATCGCCTGCTCGGTCTGCATGCGGCTCCCTGCGAAAAAAGAGTCGGGTGTCACGTTCAGAATACCCATCACCTGGGGCTGTGAAAGTGACATTAGCTGCCCATGTACAATTAAGAATTATGAATTAAGAATTTTCACTATCTTTGCAGCAAAATTCACGAAGTTTATGGAAATTAAGGAACTATATCAGCTTTATCAGCAGCACCCCTGCATCACGACCGACAGTCGTGACTGTCCGGAAGGGAGTATCTTCCTGGCGCTGAAAGGAGAGTCGTTCGACGGCAACAAATTCGCCGCGTCAGCCCTTGAGAAGGGTTGTGCCTATGCCATCATCGACGATCCATCCGTGAAGCCTGCCAATGACGACCGGTTCATCCTTGTCGATGACTGTCTGCAGACCTTCAAGGATCTGGCCCGTGAACATCGTCGCCAGTTCGATATCCCCGTCATCGGCATTACCGGTACCAACGGTAAGACAACCACAAAGGAGCTTGTGGCTGCCGTGCTCTCCCAGAAATACAATGTGCTCTATACACAGGGCAACTTCAACAATGATGTCGGTGTGCCCAAGACCCTGTTCCGCCTGACGAAGGATCATGAGATTGCCGTCATCGAGATGGGCGCCAGTCACCCTGGGGACATCAAGACTTTGGCAGAGACGGCAGAGCCCACCTGCGGTCTGATCACCAATGTGGGTAAAGCCCACCTGCAGGGTTTCGGTTCCTTCGAGGGTGTCATCAAGACCAAGTGCGAACTCTACGACTTCCTGCGGACACGTGAGAACGGCCTCATCTTCATCAATGCCGACAACGACCATCTTGTGGACCAGATCGGCGACGAAGAGGAGATCTGGCTCTCACCCTACTCCACCGATCCTGAGAACCAATACACCTGTATCAGCGGTGAGATCATAGCCTGTGATCCTTTCCTGAAGTTCCGTTGGCGCGAACCTCTGATGACCCTTGAGGAAGAGGGGCGCTCAACAAAATGGCATAAGGTACAGACACAACTCATCGGTTCTTATAACATCGACAATCTGTTGGCTGCCATTGCCGTCGGCATCAACTTCGGCGTGGATCGTAAGAAGATCTGTGCAGCCTTGGAGAACTATACGCCCAGCAACAACCGTTCTCAGATGACTGTGACGGAAAAGAACCACCTCGTTGTGGATGCTTATAACGCCAATCCCACCTCGATGCAGGCAGCACTCGACAACTTCCGTCGGATGGAAGTGCCTCATAAGATGGCTATCCTCGGACAGATGGGCGAGTTGGGTACGGAGAGCGATGCAGAGCACCGTCAGTTGGTGGCCGACCTTGAAGCCTCAGGCTTTGAGGAAGTGTGGCTGGTGGGTGATAACTTTGCAGATATCCCCTGTGACTTCCGTAAGTTCCACGATGTAGAGGAGGTGAAAGCCGCCATCCGCGAACAGCAGCCGGAAGGTCGTTATATACTCATCAAGGGCAGCAATAGTAACAAGCTGTTCCAATTACCTGAACTACTGTAAGAATTGAAGTCTGGAAAGAATATCATCTGGGTATGTCTGCTGTGTTTGTTGATAACAGGATGCAGTGAACGGGAGGAGTTATCAGAGTATAACGCCGTGTATTTCTGGCGCACAGACCTCAGACTGGACTCTACAGAATGGACTTTTCTCCAACGCTACCATATTAATAAGGTGTATTGCCGTTATTTTGAT
>ONNY01000199.1 GCA_900319305.1 uncultured Prevotella sp. | reverse complement strand
TATCACAGGTAAGAAGAACGGTGTGGAAGCTTCTGTGCTCTTCTTCGTACCCCTGAAGAAATGGTGCGAGGTGCAGAAACTCACCCTGAAGAACGAGTCCAGCGAGACGAAGTCGCTGAAACTCTTCTCCTTCGAGGAGTGGTGCCTGTGGAATGCTGCTACCGACATGGAAAATTTCCAGCGTAATTTCTCTACTGGAGAAGTCGAGATCGAGGGCTCTACTATTTACCACAAGACCGAGTATCGTGAGCGTCGTAATCACTATGCCTTCTATCATGTCAACGCCCCCATTCAGGGCTTTGATACCGACCGTGAAACCTTCGTAGGTCTTTACAATGAGTTTGCTGATCCGCAGGCCGTGATGGAGGGTAAGCCCCGCAACAGTCATGCCCATGGTTGGAGCCCGATTGCTGAACAGGACGAGAAGTTCGAGGCACCGCAGGTGATCAACAAGAAGAAGGCACATGCCCTCATCGCCGAACTCGACACCACCGAGAAGGTAGACAAGGCATTTGCTGACCTCTGCGCCCTCTGGGACAACCTGCTGAACATCTACAAGGTGAAGACCGGCAACGATAAACTCGACCGTATGGTGAACATCTGGAACCAGTACCAGTGTATGGTCACCTTCAACTTCTCTCGTTCCGCTTCGTTCTTCGAGAGTGGCGTCGGTCGCGGCATGGGCTTCCGTGACTCGAATCAGGACCTCGTGGGCTTCGTGCATCAGATTCCTCCACGTGCCCGTCAGCGTATCATCGACATCGCTTCGACACAGTTCCCTGATGGTGGTTGCTACCATCAGTACCAGCCTCTCACCAAGCGCGGCAACAATGATATCGGCGGTGGCTTCAACGACGATCCCTGCTGGCTTATCTTCGGTACCGTGGCTTATATCAAGGAGACAGGCGACTTCTCGATCCTCGATGAGATGGTACCCTTCGACAACCAGCCAGGTTCTGAGGTGACGCTCTTCGAGCACCTGAAGATCTCGATGAATCACGTGATCGAGAACCTCGGTCCTCACCTGTTGCCGTTGATCGGTCGTGCCGACTGGAACGACTGTCTGAACCTGAACTGCTTCTCATGGGATCCCAATGAGAGTTTCCAGACGACTGAGAACGTCTCTGAAGGCACGAAGGCTGAGTCGCTGATGATTGCTGGTCTGTTCGTGGTGACAGGTAAGGATTATGTCGCCCTCTGTCAAAAACTCGGCAAGAACGACGAGGCTGCCCGTATGCAAAAGGCGGTTGATGCGATGATCGCTGCCGTGAAGAAGGACGGTTGGGACGGTGAGTGGTATCTCCGTGCCTATGACTTCTACGGTCGTAAGATCGGTTCTAACGAATGCGACGAGGCGAAGATCTTCATCGAGTCGCAAGGCTGGTGTACGATGGCCGAGATCGGTGCTGAGGACGGTATGGTGGCTAAGTCGCTCGACTCCTGCAAGAAATACCTCGAGTGCGAGCATGGTATGGTACTCAACAATCCCGCTTTCTCGTATAAGGAGAACGCCGGTATCTTCTGTCACAACAACCCGTGGGTGATCATCGGTGAGTGTATCGCAGGTCGTGGTAACGATGCCTGGAGTCACTATGCGAAGATCCTGCCTTCATACGTGGAAGAGAAGTATCAGACGCTGCATAAGGTGGAGCCTTACGTGAACTGTCAGATGGTAGCCGGTAAGGATGCCTACAAGCCCGGTGAGGGTAAGAACTCCTGGTTGACGGGTACGGCTGCCTGGATGTGGTACACAGTATCAGAGTTTATCCTCGGTATCAAACCCGACTACGACGGTATCCGCATTGATCCTTGTCTGCCTGAGACGGCTAACGACTACACTGTACAGCGTAAGTTCCGTGACGCGGAGTATGAGATCACCATTCATCCGAATGGCGCTCAGAAGGGTGTGAAGAGTATCACGCTCGATGGCAAGCCCGTTGACGGCACCGTCATCCCCTACTCTGCAGGCAAGCACGTTGTAGAAGTAACGATGTAAAACAGAAAATCCCTCGCAGCCGCGAGGGATTTTTCGTTTATATCTTATCAACGTCTATCGACAAACCGACGCTGAAGGAAGTACCTGTGGTCAGCGGTGAGTTATAGTAATAACCGTTGGGTTTGTAATTGAAGAGGTTGTCGACAGCAGTCGTCAGTGTAATGCCTTTAGATGGTGCTGCAGCATCAGTTTCCAGATGGTATAGCCCTGATCCACATCCGTACGACCCGACTGCGGTTTGCCTTGGTTACGACCTGAGAGGGCTGCATCCAGGGCATAATGGCGTGAGAAACGATGCTCATAGCCGAGTCGCCACGTCATGGAGTGATTACGGGGCTGGTTGAAGTCCGAGTAATACACATGGCCCGTCTCCTTCATCCAGGAGTAGTTAAAGCGCAGTGACAACCCGCAATCCCAGATATGTCCGATGCTGGCATCAATACCCCAGACCGTCACCCCGTCTTCGTTCCAGTAGATCGCACTCTCCATCCCATGAACCTCAGGTCCTTCAATCGTAGTGATACGCTTGTCGAAGATATTACAATAGCCCATCAGGGTGAAGTTATACCGTCCATCCAGAAAGCCGCTGTTGCGGATACGGTTCGTCCGTTCGAAAGCGAGATTGAAGTTATGGCTCCGCTCGGGCTCCAGATCAGGATTACCGAGAATCATATAGCCCATATTACCCATGTCGAAGTACATATACATCTCCTTGAGCGTAGGGGCACGGAAACCACTGGCATAGTTGGCGCGGAAGGTCATCCATGGAAACTTATACACAAAGGCCAGTCGTCCGGTAAATGCCTGGTTGGAAGAGGCAGAGAAGTAGTCATAACGCACACTTCCCACAAGATTCAACTGGTCGGTGATGTTCCAGTCGAACTGGGCATAACCGTCGATATTGTTCTGGGAATGGCTCGTATTATCCTCAAATTGATAGGTCGTGAGGTAGTCGTGCATATAGTCGGCACCGACAATCAACGTGTTCTTGCCAAACGCATGATTGTAGAGCGCATGCCCCACATGCTGCCGGTTGCTGTAGTCATGGTCATGGGTACGCGTCCCGTCAGGCGTATAGTTGGCCTTGTCGTACTGATCGTAGGCATACGACAGTTCGAGATGACGGCCATGATCCCAGGCATACCTACCCTTCAGACCGGCACTATAGGCATTGAAATGGTAGTTGTACGTGTCGCGCTCACTGGTACGGAAGAAATAGCCGCCCCGACCTGTCAGGGTCAACTGGTCCGTCGCACGCCAGATCAGACGTTCCTTCACGTTGTAGGTCTTCTGTCCATAGAGCCGGCTGATGTTAGAATCATCATTCAGCACATCCTCGTTATAAGGCAGTCCCTGTGCCTTCTTCATCAGTTCCGCGACGATCTCTTCGGGAGAGTAGCGCTTCGGCAAATCGACAGGATCGATCTTGGTATGCTGGAAACTCGTCTGGGAGTTCCATTTCGCCGTGTTGAACGAAAAACTGGCACCGTTACGCCATTCATGTCCGAAGGTATTGTAACGGGAGTTCACATTGACCGCCCAAGGAGCCAGGTTCTCCTGACTGATGAGGTTGACGACGCCGCCGACGGCATTGGAGCCATAGAGGGCCGACGACGCCCCTTTCACGATCTCGACACGTCCTACATGGTCGAGGTTCAGGCGGTTATAGTCCGTATTGTCCATCGTCTCACCCGACAGGCGTTCCCCATCTACCAGGAAGAGGACGGCATTACCGCCGAAGCCGCTCATATGGAGGGCGGTCTCCTGACTCATGGCAAAGCCGAACTCCAGTCCGGGAATCTCCTGAATCAGCAGATCCTGGATATTCGTAGCATCGGTGAACGTGTCACCACAGGGGCATCCTTCAGGGCCTTAGGTGTATGTGAAGCCGTCACTACGATGGGTTCCAACTCCACAGAGTCACGGAAAGACTGTGCAGAAACACCAATAACTGGCATGAACAATGCCATGCCAGTTAAAAGGATGTATTTGATACGCACGCTTGCCACTTATTTCACTGACCTATTGCCCGTAAACTGACCATCAAAACCAAAGGGCATATTGCCATACTTCATTTCAAATGTCATCACAACGGTCTTGTCACTGAAGCTGACTACAATATTACTAATGGTATAGGCCTTCCCTGCTTCCGTAGTACCTTCGTATTTGTCAAGCTTGCCGGTAATAGTATTGCCACTCTTGGTCAGCATAATACCTTTCACAGGAAGTGCAGGGATCGTCATCATACCCTCACCATATTCGGGAAGCGTCACATCAACTGATACATCTGTGGCTTTAGTAAAAACAAATGTCTCAGTACTTTCATCTGCCTCCCCACTAACAGTAAGAACTTCTGTACCTGTATAGGAACCTGCCACCTGTGCAGCAACTGGTGCCTCAGGTACATCGTCATCACCACCACAAGAACTCACACCAAACACGAGGGCCACTGCAGCCATCATCATCAAAATAAAACTCTTAATTTTCATAACTTTAATATTTATACCTTTTTACTTTTTTACCTTTTTATTTCTTGTTTCTCGTAATCATACTCCGACCCGTAGGCACTGTGCGGGATACTGAAAATGACAATCATAAACAGCACCGCCAAACCGACGATCCACTTGTTGATCTTCCACTTCAACGTCACAAGGAGGGTCTTATTGTCCGTGAGGTCTGTGCCATAGGGATAGCCTGCCCACCAAGGACCGAAGGCCACATGCTGTACCAGCGGACCTAAGACAAAGCCACCGATAAACAGGGTGCCCACGGTGATCCACAACCATTTCATATAGGGCTTATGCGTCACAACCAACAGGAAGGTATAGACCGCAAACAGCATCGATGCAAACATAAACAGGATATGTGGCACCAGAATAGAAGCAGGCACATCATTCCTAAACCGGATCAGCAGGGGCTCCTCGGCGGGATATTTCTTGCCATTGACGGAGATATAATACTGCAACTTACCCGCCACAGGTTGTACGGGCAACACCGCCTGCCAGGTACTGTCTTTCCAAGAGAAATCCATCGTGGTATAGGCATCCTTTGTCGGGAAACGACGGTAATGCAGTTGTACGATGGCATCTTCAGGCAGATCCTTCAAGGTCACGATCTCATCCAGCTGCACCCCACTCCGAGGCAGTTTCTGTGTATAACGCTCCCCATTCAGTTCAACGGTCACCCGTTTGGGATGTGTCGGTCCCGTCATGCGCTGATAGACACTCAGCGCCAACGTGATGACAATCGCTAACAACCACTTCTTCATTTTTACCTTTTTACCTTCTTACTTTTTTACCTTTTTCAGTTCCACCTGGAACGTCAGCACTTTTTCGCCTCTCAACACCTTTACCGGAATGGTGGTGTCAGGCTGAAGTTCCGACAGGCGCTCCATATATTCATTGATATCCTTCACAGGCTTACCGTCGATCTCCTGAATAATATCACCGCTTCTGATACCAGCCTGATAGGCAGGCTTGCCTGCCACTACGATGTCGGCACGAAGACCGGGAATACGACTGGCACCCATGACATCAGGCATCAGACCTAAGGTCACCTTAAACTTGGCATGCTTCATCGTCTGACTGCTGGGCACACTGATATAATCGGGAGTTGTGGGCAGATTGGCGAGTCGGTCGATCAGCGTCTCCGAGAATGTCAGGGTCTGCTGCAGACCGTCATAGTTCAAGGTGGGAGGCATATCGTCAGGCGTATGATATTCCATATGACCGCCAGTGGTGAGGAAAAGCACGGGGATCTCTGCGGCTACAAACGACGCATGATCACTCGGACCGTAACCGTCGGGCGTACAACTGACATTCAATTTGGTCTGTTCGGCTACCTGCTCGACGATCGTCTTGAAGTCAGTGCTGGTACCGGTACCAGAGACGCTCATGGCACTATCACGCATACGACCCACCATGTCCAAGTTCACCATCGCCACAATACCTTTCGGATCGGCAGGGAGGTTGATACGCTGGGCATCTGCCTTTTTCATCCATTCCAGGAACTGTTTGCTACCAATCAGTCCTTGTTCCTCTGCCCCAAAGAAGGCGAAGATGATACTTCTGGGTGAACCCACCTGTTTGAAATACTTCGCCAACTGAAGCACAACAGCATCACCGCTGGCATTATCGTCAGCGCCAGGGTGAACGGCCAACGTATCAGGACGACGTGAACCGGAACCTTCACCGCCCATACCCAGATGGTCGTAATGTGAACCCACGACGATATATTCATGTCTCAGTTGCTTGTCCTTGCCTGGTAATACGGCGAGGATGTTATGAGTAGTGATCTCTTGTTCCTTCTTGGTGAAGTTAAAGTCTTGGTAGAAGCCCTTTTCCTTTTTGGCCTTGATGATCGGTTTGAGTTTCAGACTGCGAAGTTGATCGACGATATAAGCAGAAGCGAGACTATCGCCTGCAGTACCTGGGTATCTACCTCCCAGTTCCTGCGACGCCAAGTAAGCCACCGTCTGCCGCATCTCATCCTGCTGCGCATGTACCTGCAGGACAAAAGCAAAAACCAAAAATAATATATAATATCTTTTAACCATATAATTATGCTTGATTAAATTTCGGGTGCAAGGGAAGTGCAAGGCGAATGCAGAGCCGAGTTTACTCGAGCTTTGCTGAGCCGCAGCCTTCACTCGCCGTCGCAACTTGTTTGCGGCGGCAAAGGTACAACCTTTCAGCCAATTACACAATCCCCATTTATATGGATTTTAAGAATCACACTGACGAATCGTCAGCAAACCCCGACAAATTGTCGGTAGCAAATCCCTCGGCACATCCTTTGTTGATTTTTTGACATAAGAACATAAGGACAAAAAAGCTGCGCCAAATGGAACGACTAAATAAAGGAGGATTAAGATATGACACTCGACAAATTTACAATCAAAGCACAAGAGGCTGTTCAGGCGGCAGTGAATACCGCCCAGATGAATGGTCAGCAGGTCATTGAACCTGTACATATACTCAAAGGAGTATTGGAGAAGGCGAAGGACGTCACGACCTTCATCTTCCAGAAACTCGGTGTGAACGCCCAACAGATAGAGATGCTCGTGGATAACGAGATCCAACATCTGCCGAAGGTGCAGGGCGGTCAACCCTATCTCTCTAATGATTCTAATAATGTACTCGTGCGCGCACAAGAGATTGCCACCAAACAAGGCGACGAGTTTGTGGCGTGTGAGCCTGTGTTACAGGCACTCCTCACCGTGAATTCTACGGCGAGCCGTATTCTCAAGGATGCCGGATGCACGGAGAAGGAGATGCAGCAGGCCATTCAGGCCCTGCGCCAGGGACAGAAGGTACAGTCACAGTCGGCTGACGACAACTATCAGTCGCTGGAGAAGTATGCCAAGAACCTCGTGGATCTCGCCCGTCAGGGTAAACTCGATCCAGTGATTGGTCGTGATGATGAGATCCGACGCCTGCTGCAGATCCTCTCACGCCGTACGAAGAACAACCCGATTCTGATCGGTGAACCTGGTACGGGTAAGACAGCCATCGTGGAAGGACTGGCGGGTCGTATCGTACGGGGTGATGTGCCGGAGAACCTGAAGGACAAACAACTCTACTCCCTCGACATGGGTGCGCTCGTGGCTGGTGCGAAGTATAAGGGTGAGTTTGAGGAACGCCTGAAGAGCGTCATCAACGAGGTGACGAAGGCGGAAGGCCGCATCATCCTCTTCATCGATGAGATCCACACGCTGGTTGGTGCCGGTGGTGGTGAGGGTGCGATGGATGCTGCCAACATCCTGAAACCTGCCCTCGCCCGTGGAGAACTGCGTGCCATTGGTGCGACAACCCTGAACGAATATCAGAAGTATTTCGAGAAGGACAAAGCCCTCGAACGCCGATTCCAGACGGTGATGGTGGATGAGCCGGATGAACTCAGTGCCATCTCCATCCTGCGAGGTTTGAAGGAACGTTACGAGAACCACCACAAAGTTCGTATCCAGGATGATGCCTGTATTGCCGCCGTCCAACTCTCGGAGCGTTATATCAGCGAGCGATTCCTGCCTGACAAAGCCATCGACCTGATGGACGAGGCAGCCGCCAAACTGCGTATGGAGCGCGACTCTGTACCCGAGGAACTCGATGAGATCACCCGTCGCCTCGCCCAGCTCGAAATCGAGCGCGAGGCGATCAAGCGCGAAGGTGATGAACCAAAGATTGCCCAACTGGATAAGGACATTGCCGAACTCCGAGAACAGGAAACCCAGTTCCGTGCTAAATGGGAGGGCGAACGCCAACTCATCAACAAAATCCAACAGGATAAGCAGGAGATGGAAAGTCTGAAACTCGAGGCAGAACGCGCTGAACGCGAAGGCGACTATGGGAAGGTGGCAGAGATCCGCTACTCGAAACTGAAAGCCCTCGAAGATGACATCAAGGCCATCCAACAGCAACTGGCAACAGCCCAGAATGGCGACTCACTGGTGCGTGAGGAAGTGACGGCAGACGACATCGCAGAGGTGGTAAGTCGCTGAGCAGAATTGCACAAACGTGTAATTGGTCAGGACGAGGCGATCACAGCCGTCTCTGACGCCGTGCGCAGAAGTCGTGCAGGCTTGCAGGATCCGAAGCGCCCGATTGCCTCTTTCATCTTCCTGGGTACGACGGGTGTCGGTAAGACCGAACTCGCCAAGACCTTGGCAGACTACCTATTCAACGACGAGACGATGATGACGCGTATCGATATGTCAGAATATCAGGAGAAATACAGTGTCTCCCGTCTGATTGGTGCACCTCCGGGCTATGTGGGCTACGATGAGGGCGGTCAGCTCACAGAGGCGGTACGCCGTAAGCCCTACTCAGTGGTGCTCTTCGACGAGATCGAGAAGGCACATCCCGATGTGTTCAACATCCTCTTGCAGGTATTGGACGATGGTCGTCTGACGGACAACAAGGGACGAACCGCCAACTTCAAGAACACGATCATCATCATGACCTCGAATGCGACACGTGAACAGTTGCGCCAAACGATGCGTCCGGAGTTCCTGAACCGTATCGATGAGATCATCACCTTCACCCCGCTCACGAAGGAGCAAATCAGTGATGTGGTCCGTCTGCAGATGAAGAAGGTCACGGAGATGCTGGCGCCTCAGGGCATCACCCTCGAATGCACGCCTCAGGCGATTGCCTTCCTGGCTGAAGAGGGCTATGATCCCGACTTTGGAGCCCGTCCTGTGAAACGAGCCATCCAACAGTTCGTGCTCAACGACCTGTCGAAGAAGCTCCTGGCTGATGAGGTGGATCGCGAC
>ONNY01000215.1 GCA_900319305.1 uncultured Prevotella sp. | reverse complement strand
GCATGGGATTCCATGTCATCGCCTCGATCATAAACCTCTTGGGAGGCACCACAATATTTGCATTTGCCCTGTAACCATTCATGTTTGATTTCGGAATATCTGATGTTGCCATCATCGGTCTTGAAATGAGATATGCTATATTGGCAATTGGCATCCTTTGAGCAGTATAAACTTCGACGACTCATCATAGAGGTCAGTCGCGTGATGGCAATACCATAAAGTTGGTGATGCATGATGTGATCAATACGATCCTGAAGATCAGGGATCTCTTCGGCCAAACCGTTAATCAGACGCTTGGCAATTTCACGAAGAAAGACACCGCTCTTACTACGAAACAATTCTTGTGGCAGCATATCAAGCATCTGATTAGCCAACTGCGGAGGTGTAAACACTTCATCGTTGCTCAGATTCGCCAAGCACGACAAAACATCGGGATTATAGTTCAACTTAATCATAGTCGGGTAGTTTGAGGTAGTCTGTTAGTGGATATTCGCGTTTGGGAAGATGAACAAAAGAGTGCTCCCTAATGGAAAACATATCGGTTGGAATATTCGATTCTGATATGTCAGATTCAAGTGTCCTTAA
This sequence comes from uncultured Prevotella sp., assembly GCA_900319305.1. GTDB lineage: Bacteria > Bacteroidota > Bacteroidia > Bacteroidales > Bacteroidaceae > Prevotella. The sequence continues at coordinate 4,197 of ONNY01000215.1, read as the reverse complement.
TAATTCAGAAAATTCAAAGTCGCGTCGTTTTACTTTACCCTTTGTACCTATAAAGGTCCATTCACAGAAAGTAATCGGCTTTCCGTTACTCTGAAGCATCGTGAGGGCATCGCCACAAAGAATGTTTTTCCGTAGCAGATACTTAATGCATTGTTCCAACTTAATTGATGCATTAACAGATTGGTGCTCACGATAGATTTCTTTAAACTGTTGAAATAGTCTTTCTATACAAGTTTCTACATTGTCAGGCAGCAGTTCACGGCCTGTGCAGATGCAAGGTCGTATTCAAATTGATTTTTGGCGTGCCTCCTATGCACAGCCTCCATCTTTCTATTTAAGATTTCAACGAGGAAATTCCCCGTACCGCAGGCAGGTTCTAGAAATCGGGAATCAATACGTTCCGTTTCTTCTTTCACCAAATCAAGCATGGCATTCACTTCCCTTTTGGCAGTATATACCTCACCATGGTCAGCCACGCGTTGCTTCGAAACTACCTGCTTTTCATTCTTATCGTCCTTTGTCATTTGGTCTTTTTTAGCGTGAAACGATAAAAAGTGCAGATACAAAGAAAGTGTACCTCGTTCCGATATACACTCACGCCAGGAGACCAATCCTTGAAAGATATATATGAAACGGGTACACCTTATGCAAGGTGTATCCCAATTCCATAAGGCTCTTTCAAAAATAATTGGTCTTATTTGGCATGAAGCCTATAGAATATAGATACAACGATCTATTAACCCACAAAAGTCACACCGGCGTTCACACTTGAACATCATACCGATGATCGTTTGCAAAGGTACGAATAAGTGAGCACAATACAAAACAAAAAGCGATTTTTTTGTTTTTATTGTCGAACGGAAGTACCTAAGAGCGGTAGCTCAAAGGTACGAAGAAACAAGCACAATACAAAACAAAATGAGAAGTTTTTTCTATTTTGCCTTATAAATATGCAGCTTTCATTCGATCTGTACAAAAATATAGGCTTATTAATAGCATGCACGTAAAATTTCTTTGAAATTTTTTGTGTACATCAAAGATTGTCTGTATCTTTGCATCAAATATTTAATACTGGGGGATAGTCCCCAAGTTGTAAACCCATAGCCAACAACATAATGCATAAACCGAACATTGACTCAAAATGCTGGGCAGCCTTCCTTAAAATGGGTGCCCGCCTTGAGAATTCTCCATCCAAATTTTAAAACCTATTAAGGGGACAATAGTGTTGTACTCCTTTCGTACGCGGGGGCTGACCTCTTGTGCGACTGAGCCATTGATGGCTAATCCAACTAATTTATGAATCACAAACCCATCAGATTGGTGGGGAGACCTTGCTCGACCTCATCTACGAACCATCAGAGAAATGCCTGAAAGAAATCGAACGTCTCGATTTCTTTCGCAGACGCGATTTGCCTGTTTTCGGATACTATTATTACTTTGACATCGAACCAGATGGAGACCGCCCTGCCAAATTCCAAAAACAACAGATCTATGAGGTCTTGAATAACATCCTTCGTTATATCACTGTCACGCGTGAATACTTCTATTGGTATATCTCCACACATACCAATTTAGGCAACGTTCATGCTGTCAAGAAGGGGGACAAAATAATTCTTTTCAGTTGTTTTTCCTTCATAACTTTGCACCCGCAAGATCCGGACTTGCATAGTATTAACATCAAAAAAGTTAGATTATGCAAAAGAAAAAAACGCGCAAGTTGTGCTTCAACTTCAGGCGCATCCACAAGAAGGAGGTCTATCAAGCCTTCCTCGCCATCTATACCCATGGCGGCATTGAGTTAACCAACGAAGAACTGATCAGTTTCCTGGCCAGCTACACCAATCTTGGAAGTGAAGCCAGTATCAAGACTCTTTTCTACCGTTATAAGCAATTAATCCACGTCTGAGTTTACAAGAGTTTACAAGTCGATGATACAAGGTCGGGAAAGATTCCCTATCTTTGCATCATCCTTGCAAGGGACATTAAGTTTAACGAAAAAATAAGATGAATGACAATGGAACTGTCAATATTACAATTTGCAAAGGACAATCACCCCAGAGCTGTCAGCATCGGGGCAGTAGTGGACATGATCAAAGCGGGCAGTTGGCCGCCGGGATACCCGCCGATCCTGCTGGTGCAGGGCGTGTTTGAAGGCGGTACGCGACAGGAGGATATCATCAGCATGTCGGGACTCTCGATGGTCAGTTTTAAGGCAGATCCCGCCCTCGTGCGTTACGAGGTGGATACAGGTTATGAGATCCGTCTGCAACGGCAGTTCTACAAGAAGGCGCTGCTCTATGGCAACGACTACTACCGTCAGCAGTTGGAGCGGGAACCCGTCACGGGCGGGAAGGACGTCGGCAAACGATGCGTCCTCGCCCATGACCCGCAGGCGTATTACAACCCGCAGGCGGACTTCTTCCTGGCATGGGAGATCAAGGAGGGCTGCAGGCGGCAGACCAGTCAGCCGAAGAGCACCGAGGGGCTGCGCGAGCGGAAACCGAACTACCAGGAACTGCGGATGAGTCTCGATGAGATCGAGGACTGGCTCAGCCACCATATCCAACTGCGGCGGAACGTCATCTCTGACCGTCAGGAATACCGCTGGCTGGATAACAATGCCCTCGAGGGTAGGGGACCCTGGCTGAACTACGACGACCATACCCTCAACACGCTCTACCGGCGGATGGGGAAGGTGAAGACCGTGAAGCGCGATGAGATCGACTGGGTGGTGTGTTCCGACTATGCGAAGGACTTCGACCCCTTCCGCGACTATCTCGAACGACTGCCACCCTGGGATGGCGATGACTATATCCTCGGTATGGCGACGGGCGTCACCGTGGCAGGCGGCTTCGAGGAATGGCAGGTCTTCCTGGAGTGCCTGCGCAAATGGCTCGTGGCGATGGTGGCGTCGTGGGTCAACCCCGAGGTCGTGAACCAGATGGTGCTGGTGTTCATCGGGCGCCAAGGCATCTACAAGACCACGTGGATGAACCATTTGCTGCCCCCTGGTCTGCGTAGTTACTACTGCACCCAGACGGGTGTCGGCAGGAACGACAAGGATACGGAACTCGCCCTGTCGCAATATGGGCTGATCTGCTGCGAGGAACTCGACGCCATGAAGGATCAGGCGATGAACGCCATGAAGCGTGCCATCACCCTGAACTATACCAACGTGCGCGGCGCCTACCAGCGTCATGCGGAACGACGCCCCCATATCGCCTCGTTCTGCGGTACGGGCAATAACGAGAAGTTCCTCAACGACCCGACGGGCACCCGTCGCTGGCTGGCATTCAAGGTGGAGTATCTGGAGTCGCCGCTGAAGACCCCTTTCAACTACGAGGGCATCTATGCCCAGGCCTACTACCTCTACAAACAGGGCTTCCAGTATTGGTTTGAGGACAGTGAGGCCACCAGTCAGCGTAACAGTCGGTTCCAAGTGGCAAATCTGGAACGGCAATTGGTGTATCGCCATTTCCTCAAGCCGAAGGAGAGCGAACCCTGCGAGTTCGTCGATGTGGCCGCTGCCCTGCAGTACTTTGCCCCCAGTGTCGCGTCGAAGATCAGGAAGGAGGCGGTGGATCAGGCGTTCATGGATCTTGGCTTCCAGCCTGTCACCCTTGATGGCAATCCCGGCTATTTCGCCATCGTGCGCAAGCCTGAGGAGGTTCACAACCTCGGTGTGATGATGGCCAGTCATGCCCTCCGTGCGACGAGCGATGAGCCGTTCTGAAAAATGCCGCGCGTACGTACGTGAACTCTGCCAGCGAAAATTTTTCCTGTACGTACGCGGGAGAAAGTTTTTAAATAATCATAATCTGAAACTAAAATTTAACGACTAGAAGAATCTTAGATTTATGCCTAAATCCTACGGTAAATCCGAACTTGCTATGATGTATTTCCCAGATAGCAACCCGCATGTGGCGCTGAACCGCCTGAATTCGTGGATACGACGTTGCCCGCCGTTGGCCGATGCCCTCGCTGATTGTAGCCAGAGCCTCCATGCCAAATACTTCAGTCCCAAGGCCGTCCGTCTCATCACCGAATACCTCGGCGAGCCGTAAAGCCCTCATTTTCATCTAAAAAGAAAAATAGTTCGCAAAAAGTTTGGAGGATATTGTTTTATTTCATATCTTTGCACCGTCAAAATGAATGTTTTGACTACGCCGCTGAGTGCGGGGAGCAAGCCCGTATCGA
>ONNY01000202.1 GCA_900319305.1 uncultured Prevotella sp. | reverse complement strand
GGCAGAGGAACGCCCACTGGTCTGTCAACCTTTCGCAAGACTGGTTGTCTGATGCTATAACGTGCCAACGTGCCAACGTGCCGTTGTACAATGTAAAAAGTAAAAAGGTAAAAAAGTAAAAAAGTAAAAAGATGATGTTACCAAGAGGAATTAGAAACAATAATCCACTGAATATCCGTCGTTCAAAAGATCAGTGGCAGGGCTTACGGGCCCAGCAGACTGACGCATCGTTTTGTCAGTTTGAGAGTTTGGAGTATGGTTGGCGGGCTGCCTTCCTGCTGCTCACGCGTACCTATTATCATAAGTACAGGCTCTATACCATCAGGATGATTATCAATAAATGGGCACCGCCACAGGAGAATCTGACAGCGACGTATATTGAGAATGTGTGTCGATTGACGGGAATCCCGCCTGATGAACCCATCGGCATCCCGTCGGATCAGCCCGCCCGCTGGATGATGCTTGGCGTGGCGATGGCAATACAAGAATGTGGTACAGACTCCTTAGACTACTTTGCTATGCTACGAGGCTGGGGGCTGGCAAGGCAAACCAAGTGAATCAAAAAAACAAAGGCCAGGGCGATTGCTCTGACCTTTGCTGATTATTAAATGAGATGATTAGTTTGCAGGTGTGAAAATGGAAGTGTTGACATTATCAACCTTTGCATAACTCTCAGCATCCCAGCCTTTCAGGACATACTTCTTCTTGGTGTTCCACTCGGTACCCATCCAGATCTCAATGTCATATTCCTTGTTTGCAGGCAGAGCCAAGGTTAATGATTCACCAGGCAGTTTGTCATCACTCTTCTTCTGATAGGCAACCTTCTGGGTGTCTGAATGGATGCACTTTACTTTGAAGAGATGAAGCTGCTTACCATCCTTATCTCCGTTGTTGATCAGCTTGATGTAGCCGATATTCATACGGAAGGGAGCTGGAATACTGATCTTAGCTGACATTTTAACATCGTCATAGGCTCTACAATCCAAACTTGATCCTGCAATGAAATAGCTATACCAACCAACTTCGGGCTCGGCATGGAACTCCAACTCGAAGGGAGAATCAGCCGTATCCATCTTGGTTCCGGTAACCTTCCAAATCCAACTTTCAGGAACATTGAGTGAAGTAGAGTAATTCACACCCTTAGGACTATAGATAGTGGGGTTATGACTACTCTCCTTGACAGGACGGTAATCTTCAGGCACACTAATGGTATGACCAACACCGCCATTATCTTTGTACTGATTGATATTGATGTGTGACACCTTGTAGAACTGATCCTTAGACCATTCAGCACCAAAGCCAAGACTTGCATCAATATTACCCTCTGCAGAGAATCCAGTCGGGTCAACACTGCCACTACCACCGGCAGACACATTACCCTCAAGGCTGAACGAGCGTTTATCTTCTACGTCCGTATCGTGATCCGGATTTTCAGGGAACAGGGCGCCCTCACCAGGCAGCACAGTAACCTGGTATTCACTCTTGGTGGGGATAGCCTTGCTATACAAATGGCACTTATGTGGGAAGAAGTTCCATGAGTCGCGATTGGTGTACTTGTGCTTGTTTTGGTGCCATTTCTTCAAAGTGCTTTGGCAGTTCCAGCTCGCCGTTGCCTCTACGATATAGTAGTCACCGCCAGGATCTGCAGAAGAAACCGGATACTTATACATCGGTATCAAGCGGTAGTCACACGATGCGCTATAGACACAGTCTTCATAGTCCTCATCGTAAAGTGCATTTCTGTAACTCTCATACCTTTCTCTTGTATAATTCAGATTGATAGATCTATAAATTTTAGGCATGTTAGCAAGATGTAACATTGTAGAGACAACATTGTCGCCTCTGGTCGTTGCCACGTCATCCTCATCATCGTCATCGGCATTAAGCGCAGCGTAGTAATCCTCGTATTCCTTAAATTTGGCCTCTACCGTATCAAGCCACAGAGCGAACCTATACATACCCATAAATTCCTGTGGAGCTGTATCCCAAATTCCATCTGATGCGATATAAGTGGGGGCAACATCAGATGATGTGCTTTCTTCTCCATAGCTGAGAAACTGATCACCGAAACCAGAGAGAGCGATCAGTTCCAGCTTCGAATAATCGGCATCGGGGTCAATACCCAGTTCTAGCAACAGGCCGTAGCGTCCCAGCACTTTGGCGATGTCTTCCTTGTTGGTTTCGTTAATCTCATTGGTAATCACCACCATCGTCTTGTAAGTCACATGGTGCTCCACATCCGTAAACCAGTATCTGACAACCTCCTCGTCGGCATAGCTGCTCAGCGAGCCTAACAGAGCCACACTGACATCAGAAGGCTGATAATCTTTGGGATCAGCTCCCTCTGGGATGGCCCTAGATGATGTCGACGGATTGTCCTCAAACAAGCACGATGTAAGCATCGTTGCGGTACCGCAAAGAATGATAGCGGCAAACATCCATTTTTTGAATTGTTTCATAATAAAATACCTTTTTAATGATTATACTAATAGATTGCTAAAAACCATTTTAGATTATACTTTTGCAAAGATAAGCAAAATCTTCAAAAAACAGGCACTTTTAGGGAAGAAAGGCGCATTTTTGCTAATTTTGAAACACTTTTTGCATATTCTGAAAGTCAATTGTATATTTTGAAAGTCAAATAGGTTTCTAAGCACTCATGTTCTTGATAAACAAGTTGACCAGACGTTTCAAGAAGAAGGTATGTCTGACTGCATGGCGTGCCTTGTCAGCCACCGACGGGCCGTCGTTGGAAGTGGTAGTCGTCTCCGCTTTTGCCACTTCCTGCTCGCGCTGGTCGATCTTAGCACGCAGGCCTTCTGAAGCGTGATTATAAAGGAACGTGTAACATGGTACAGCAGCCTTCATAATATAAGGTGTGAGGAAGGTGGTCACCACACTGGCTGCTACGATGATGGGATAGATCATGGGATTGAGAACGCCCAGGCTGGTACCCAGTCCGGCGATGATGAATGAGAACTCGCCAATCTGGACAAACGAGAAGCTGGTCAGCATGGAGTCGCGCATCGTCTGACCGCCCCACCAGCAACCCAAGGTGGCGAAGATAATCATTCCGATGATAATTACCAGGCTGACATAGACAACACTCATCCAGTATTCCGCCAATGAAGCCGGATTAATCATCATACCCACAGAGATGAAGAAGATAGCTGCAAAGACATTCTTCAGCGGTGTCATCAGTTTTTCGATACGATGTGACTCCACGGTCTCGGCAAGGATAGAACCCATCACGAAAGCACCGAGTGCACTGCTGAATCCTGCTTCCTCTGCAGTCAGCACCATACCCAGGCAGAGACCCAAGGCGAGGATGATCAGCGTCTCGTCATTCAGATGTTTTTTCACTTTGCGTATCAGCGTTGGGATGATCAGGATGCCGCAGACGAACCATGCCGCGAGCGTAATGGCCAGATCCACTACCTTGCCCGCCAACTCGGCACCCTCGAACTGATGGCGGATGGCGATACTGGAGAGCAGCACCATCAGCACTACTGCCACCACATCCTCCACGATAAGGATGCTGGTCGCTCCCTTGACGAAGCGTTCTTTGCTCATGCCGGCCTCATCGATGACCTTCATCACGATGGTGGTGCTCGACATACAAAGCATGCCCGCCAGGAACAGGGAGTTGACCATGTCAAAATTGGCATCCCATCCCACGAGGTAGCCTAAGAACATCATGCCCACAATGATTGTCAACGCACCTATTGCTGCCACCTTGCCGCTGCTGATGAGGTTCTTCAGGCGGAACTCCAGACCGATGCAGAACAATACGAACAGCACACCGATGTCGCCCCATGCCTTCACATTGTCCGCATTCACAAGGCTCTTGCCAAACAGATGAGGACCAACCAGTACACCTGCAACGATATAACCCAGCACCACTGGCTGCTTTAA
>ONNY01000226.1 GCA_900319305.1 uncultured Prevotella sp. | reverse complement strand
GGGACCGACGCAGGTGATCGTGGCACACCGACTGAGTACCATCCGTGACTGCGACGAGATTATCGTCATGGACCAGGGTAAGATCCTACAACGCGGACGGCATGAGGAGCTCATGGCGCAGGAAGGATTCTACCGGCAACTGATGAGGAGCGAATAGCAATGGAAATCTATATTAATCAGATCAATAAGCGCAAGGCGGCTGAGCAAGCTGCCATGGCCGAGGTGAACGAGAAGACCCATCAGCGACTGGGCCTTCAGGGAGGCAGGCGCGTGGTGCCTCAAAACGACCAGAGTGCGCTGCGGCAGGTGCTTGAGGCTCTTGGTATTACAGACTACCAGCCGGATTATGATGATGTGCTCTCGGCTGAGGAACAGCTGACAGGCATCCTTCGTGCGCGTGGCATCATGATGCGCGATATTCATCTGAACGGTGAATGGTGGCGTGAGTGTGTCGGACCTCTGTTGGGCTATACCAAGGACGGAAGACTTGTGGCGCTGACCCCGACGAAGGCGGGGCTGGGCTACCAGTACCGCAGAGAGGACGGTACGGTCAGACAGGTGGGAAAACGCGAGATGACCGAAGAGCTGAAACCGACAGCCATCACTTTCACCAAAGCCCTGCCGCTCAGAGCCCTGAAGATGAAGGACCTTGTCAGGTTCTCGTGGGGTGTGGTGTCAGGGCCTAATGTCGTGCTGCTCACGGTGTGTGCCCTTGTAGTGGTGCTGCTTGGCATGTTTACCCCGATGGCCAACAAACTGATCTTCGACACGGTGATCCCTACCGGAGAGTCGTCGGATCTGCTGCCTATTACCGGGCTTCTTATCGGTATAACCATAGGCTCTCTGTTGCTGACGCTGACAAGAAATCTCTATATCATCCGTTTGCAGCACATCATAGAGCTGCACTTGCAGAATGCCGTTATGGCCCGCACGTTCCTCTTGAGTCCCACTTTCTTCAGCCATCATTCCAGTGGTGAACTGACGGCAAAGATACAGAATACATCGACAGTGGCCTCACTCGTCAATGAGACCATCGTCGGTGCGCTGCTCTCAGCCGTGCTCAGTGTCATCTATCTGGTGCATGGCCTGCGCTCGGTATCATTGCCCTGCAGGTGCTCGTCATCTTTTTGTACTATCTTCGCATTGTCGGGGTTCAGAAGAAATATACTGAGGAAATGGCGAAGCTGAGCGGTCTGGAATACAATCTCTTTGCGGGTATCCAGAAACTGAAACTTACTGGCAGTGAAAACCGTGCATTTATCCGTTGGCTCGATCACTATGGCAAAGCAACGCATCTGCTCTATAATCCTGATTTCGCCCGTCTGCTTTATCCTGCACTCACTGCCTTACTGGGGCTTGGCGGCACGATGCTCCTCTTCTGGAGCACATTGTCGAACGGGGTTTCCACTTCCGACTATATTGCCTTCAGTTCTGCTTTCGGCATGATAACCGCCTCGATAGCCCAGCTGAACACCGTGGTACCGAGCCTGGCACAGGTTAAACCGCTGTTGGAGAGCGTAAAGCCTATCTTGGAAGCCGTGCCTGAAATGGAGGAGAAAGCACCGCAGGTGAGGGCGCTCTTTGGAAGTATCGAACTGAGTGGTGTGTCGTTCCGCTATCAGGAAGACGGACCGATGGTTATCGATGACCTGTCGCTGAAGATTCAGCCGGGCGAATATGTGGGCATTGTGGGTAAGTCGGGCTGCGGCAAATCAACGTTGATGCGCCTGATGCTTGGATTCGAACAACCGCTGACTGGTGGTATCTCCTACGACAACTATGACTTGGCGAAGGTAGATAAGGCTCGCTCCGTGGGCCACCCATGACGATGCGTGGGAGGCCCTGCGCATGGCTTGTCTTGAAGAAGATGTCAGAAAGATGCCGATGGGGCTTCACACCATCGTGACAGAAGGTGGCGGCGGCTTCAGTGGAGGACAGAAGCAGCGCATCCTCATCGCCCGTGCCCTCATCTCGAAGCCTGACATCATCTTCTTCGACGAGGCGACATCGGCACTCGACAATATCTCGCAGAAGGCCGTCAGCGACAACCTCGACCAACTGAAGTGTACCCGCGTGGTGATAGCCCACCGGTTATCGACCATCCGCCACTGCGACCGAATCATTGTCCTCGACAAAGGCAAGATAGCTGAGGAGGGTACGTTTGAGGAACTGATGGAGAACAAAGGACTGTTCTCCGAAATGGCACAGAGACAGTTGTGAAAAAGGTAAAAGGGTAAAAAAGTAAGAAAGTAAAAAGGTAAAAAATGCAAGATATGAGAAAGATTGTGGCAGCGGACAGACGGGACAGGTGGACCCAGAAGCAGATACCACTGCGACCGTTCCGGTGGAGAAGCTGGCGTTGCCGCTGCCAGAGCCTGGGGTGGTGCAGACCGTGGGTAAGGTGGTGGCAGAGCGTTATGCCGACCTGGCATTTGAGACGGCACTGCCCATCGAACAGGTGCTCGTGAGGAACGGTCAGAAAGTGCGTCGGGGACAGGTGTTGGCTACGCTCGACCAGTTCAAGCTCCGTAATGATATTACCCAGAAGGAGCGGGCCGTAGAACAGGCGCAGCTCCGGATCGAACAGGCCCACCTGCAGATGCAGGATGTGATCATCGCCCACGGCTTCGATCCCGATAAGGCCGCTCAGATTCCATCGAACGTGATCCACAACTCTGATTTGAAGTCGGGTTATACCTTGTCGAAGAGTCAGCTGGCCACCGCTAAGGTCCAGTTAGAGGCAGCCCGTCATGACTTGCAGAGTGGGGTACTGACAGCTCCCTTCGACGGGGTGGTGGCAAACCTGTCGGTACAGGCCCACCAGCTGGCAGAGGCAGGGAAGACCGTCTGCCGTGTGATTGCCACGGGCGACATGCTGGTGGAGTTCCGAGTGATGGAGGCCGACCTCCAGAAATATAAGGTTGGCACAAGGGTTCACATCATTCCCGTAGCCGACAAGTCGCAACAATATGAGGCCACCGTCAGTGAGATCAATCCTATCGTCGATCAGCAGGGTGCCGTCAGCCTCCGTGCCCGTCTGGCCAAGACCGCCGAACTCTTCGATGGCATGATCTCGCTTGTCACCTCTCGCTGCTCACTGCTTCTGCCCAGCAGAAGGTGGTGCTCGACCTCGACCGGACGGTGAGGCTCGCCACCGACAGCTCACTCTCCGTACAGAAATACCAGAATGTTTTTTATGCCTCACAGTATCGCTATCTCTCGTGGATGGCCTCTCGCAAGCCGCAGCTCTTACTCGAATCGACCCCTGTGAAGTATGAGCGCTACATGACCCAGCGCTATCTCTCTTATGAGGATATCGATGAGTATCGCCAACAGCGGTTGTTATATTCGCAGGCCGGTATCAATGCCACCCAGACGATGGAACCCTGGGGCGGACAGTTCTATGGCACCACGCAACTGGGCTTTACGCGTACGTTTGGCGACCAGAACCAGAATCAGTTCATGACCATCCCTATCTCCGTCGGTTATAAGCAGGATCTGCTGTTCTATAACCCCTTGAAGTGGGCCCGGCGGATAGAACCGCTGAAAATGGCGCGCGCAGAGAAGGAACTGCTGTATGGCATCGAGAGCACCAGCGAGAAGGCCGTAGAGAAGTTCTTCGCCCTCGCCTTGGCACAG
>ONNY01000205.1 GCA_900319305.1 uncultured Prevotella sp. | reverse complement strand
TACTGCGTCTAATGGGTGTAAAGATTCAAAAAACAGATGAGACAATGACAACATTAGAAAGACAGTTTGCGCAAATCGTAGCGGAACAAAAGAGCACCATCTATACCGTGTGCTACATGTTCTCGCAGGATGTCGACGAAGTGAACGACCTGTTCCAGGAGGTACTAGTCAATCTTTGGAAAGGCTTCGAGAATTTCGAGCATCGCAGTGACATCAAGACGTGGATTTATCGCGTCGCCCTGAACACCTGTATATCGATTGACAGGAAGAAGCGCCGCCAAGCCACAGCCCGACTAACCATGGACATCAACCTGTTTGAAGACCGCGACGAGGACACGCGCCAGGTGGACATGCTCCACAAGCGCATCTCCAAGCTGCAACCCTTCGATCGTGCGATAGTCCTGCTCTGGCTCGAGAACCTTTCGTATGAGGAGATTGGACAGATTGTCGGCATCAGCACTAAGAACGTCAGCGTCCGCCTGTTTAGAATCCGTGAACAGTTAAAACAAATGTCAAACGATTAAAAAACTTACCCATTATGAACGAGAATTTTGAATTAGAGGATATGCGCCAGCAGATGAACACTCTGAAGAAGAAGTTGGACCAGCAGCAGATAGTGAACGATCATATTATACGTCAGTCGATGAAAAAGACGGCTAACAGTATCAAGACTCGCTATTATGCTATTATGGCACTCTCGCTGCTGATGATTCCCTATACCTATGTGATATTAATCGAGAGACTGGGCATCTCGTTTGCATTCTGGATTGCTACCGCCGTATTTATGCTTGTCTGCTGCGGAGCAACATACTACAACAGCCTGAATGTGAATATCCCCAATGCAATGGGCAGAAACCTGATAGAAGTAAGTAATAGGATGGCCCGTGCCAAGAAGTTCGATGCCAACTGGCTGTTCTTCGGCATACCTGCAGTAATAGTATGGTTGGGATGGCTCACATGGGAGTTTTATCAGAAAGATTTCGAAGCAGCACGCTACATGGTTTATGGCATAGCCTGCGGAGCCGTCTTTGGAGCAATCTGTGGCTTCAAGATGCACTTCAAGACCCAGCGCCAGTATCAGGACATCATCGACCAGATAGAGGAGATCACCACGGAATCGTAAAACGAGGAGACCGTTCTTGCAGCGTCAAAACATTAATAATAATGAAAAGATATAAGTATATCAAGAGTAACGCATTTACGGCTGGGGCCTCACTCGGCAATCCGGCCGCATGCGTCTTTACGGGCCAAGAAACACTGTCGCCAAGGGCGATGTACTGAACTTCCGTATACTCTCACCCTCATACAACCTCCGTTTTGTGGTACAGAAGTGTTGGCTGAAGAACGATGCCCTGTGTCTGCGTGCCAGCAGCAGTGCATGAGCAACAGTAACTGATACTATTCATCACATTTTTATGCATTTTATCCCAGATATTTGGAGCATTCTGCAACTATATGTACCTTTGTAGCGTCAAAAAATAAAAATAGACGATGAAAAAAGGATTAAAGATTGCGCTGTTGAGCGTATTGGGACTGGTGATAGTCGCAGGAGTATTGGTGTGGATGGAGTTTGGGCCACTGGTTAAGGGCGCCATGTCGTGTGAGAAACTCGACGAAGGTATGTATTACATGGAGTACGAGGGCGACGACGGCTTTGACGAACTGATGAAACGAGGCGGCTGTGCGAATATCAACGTTCTGGCCAATTATATCACAGACTTCTTGTCAAAAGGGCATTTCAAGACTGCCGAGATTGACTGCCCGCTCATGCCAGTAGGCTGCTCTACGTTGACTGTTAGCACTCCTGATGGTGGCGTCATGATGGCCCGCAACTTCGATTTCCCATATGGCACAGCCATGATTTTGCATACCACACCTGACGATGGCTATGAATCTATCACAACCTTCTCAACCGACTTCTTTGGCTTCGGTGAGAATTACAAGCCAGAAGGTTTCCAGAACCAGTTCATGGCGTTGGCAAGCTTGTTCATGGCACTGGATGGTATCAATGAGAAAGGTCTCGCTATTGCTGTGCTCGATGCAGGCGACAAGGTAGTGACAAAGCAGGATACCCCAAAGCCTGACCTTACCACCACTTCAGCCGTACAATACCTACTTAAAAATGCAGCCAATGTAAAAGAAGCCCTAGAGCTGCTTCGTGGTATCGACATGAACTCTGACCCAGGTTCTGCCTATCATCTCTCGATGGCTGATGCTACGGGCAGAAGTGT
>ONNY01000206.1 GCA_900319305.1 uncultured Prevotella sp. | reverse complement strand
AGGACAGATTCGTGATCTGAATTACAATATTATCACCGACCGTACCGGCCAACCTCTCATCTATTATCCATGGGAAGTGAAAAAAGACCTCAGCGGTGGCCAATATGTAGAGACCGCAGGAGCCCGTATGAAGAAATATGAGATTGACAAGAACACCACGCTGGACGGAAAACTAATGGATAACGACATCGTGCTTTTCCGTTTTGCCGACGTTCTGCTGATGCGTGCAGAAGCGAAGCTGCGAAACGGTGAAGACGGACACCAAGATTTCTTAAAGGTACGTCAGCGAGTTGGAATGCCTGATCGGGAACTGACACTACAGAACCTGTACGACGAACGTCTGATGGAACTCTGCTGGGAAGGTTGGCGACGCCAGGATATGATTCGCTTCCGGCAATACAAGAGTCTCTATACGGGCGATGACATCGATCCCGTAATAGACGAAAGCGATGGCCACACCACCGTCTTCCCCATTCCTGGCAATGTTCTCATCTTTAACGACAACTTGAAGCAAAACCCAGGTTATTAATGAGACCGTTTGCTTATATCATCATGGTATTTCTGATGTGCGGATGTGCGCATCGGGAGCCTGGGCACTTCACTCATGAGGTGCTGAACCGCATGACCCCTGTGAAGAATCAAGGGGAGAGTCAGACCTGCTGGATCTATGCCATGCTGGCCGCCATCGAGACGGAGCATCTCAGTTGGGGTGACTCCGTAAACCTCTCACCTTATTATATCGAAAAGAAGATGGAGCAGGAGCCTCAGGCACCGGAAAGCAAACGGGGGATGGGCAAGACGCTTATCAACCTCATCCAGAAATACGGTATCGTGGGCTATGATGCGATGCGGAAGGTGGAGACGCCCGCCCCACGCTGGGTGTTCATGCTCGGCGCCACTTACACCCCACAGGAGTTTGCCCGCAGCGTCTGTGCCCCTGACGAGTATATCGCCCTGACAAGTAACGACGACGCTCCCTATGGTCAGGAGGTGGAGATCGACCTGCCTGACAACTGGATGCACGACCGCTTCTATAACATCCCCATGGATTCGCTGTTGGCAAAGACCGAACGTGCGGTGCGCCGGCATCATGGGGTCTGCTGGGAGAGTGAACGCCACGCCATGGCCATTGTCGGCATCGCCCATGACGACCAGGGACAGAAATATTTCATCATGAAGAACTCCTGGGGCACAGACCGGCCCCATCAGGGACTCGACTATCTCTCATTCGAGGACTTCCGTGACGAGACCCTCGCCATCGAGATGACAAAAAAGGCGTATCACAACTGATACGCCCCTTTTTTACCTTTTTACTTTTTTACCTTTTTACCTTTTTACCTTTTTACCTTTACTTATTCAATTTCCAGGTCACACCGTCTTTCGTGTCCTTCACCTCGAAACCGGCCTCCTTCAGTTCATCGCGGATCTTATCACAGGTAGCCCAGTCTTTCTCTGCACGCGCCTTCGCACGCAGTTCGAGCACCATATCCACCACCTTACCAAAGGCTTCCTCACGGCTGTCGTTAGAACCACTCTTCTCAGCCTTCAATCCGAGGATGTCGAAGGCAAAGAGCTCCATCACCTCTGTCAGCTCCTTCAGGCAGTCGGCACAGATAGTTGCCTGATGGTCGGTGAGCTTGTTCACCACCGTACAAGCCTCAAACAGATAGCTGATCACCTGCGGGGTTGCGAAGTCGTCGTTCATCGCATCATAGCACTTCTGACGCAGACTCTTCACCACCTTCTCCGTCTCAGCATCGCACTTGTCTGACACCTGTACACGAGCCAGGTCGGCGATACCGTTCATCAGTTTCTCCAGTCCCTTCTCAGCAGCCTGCAGCGCCTCGTTAGAGAAATCCACCGTTCCACGATAGTGGGCAGAGAGGATAAAGAAGCGGATGGTCATGGGCGAATAGGCCTTCTCCAGTTTCTCATGGTTGCCCGTAAAGAACTGCTCCAGTGTGATGAAGTTACCCAACGACTTACCCATCTTCTGTCCGTTGATGGTAATCATATTATTGTGCATCCAGTACTTCACGGCAGGATGACCCATTGAAGCCTGAGCCTGTGCAATCTCACACTCGTGGTGAGGGAACACCAGATCCATACTCGCCGAGATACTTTCTGCCCATCGCCGTACACTCACAGTGCCAACCTGGGAAACCGTCGCTCCAAGGTGAGGGCCAGCGCATGATATGTTCGGGCTGCGCTTTCTTCCAAAGGGCAAAGTCGGCCTGGTTGTGCTTCTCCCCTACACCGTCGAGATTATCACGGCTCGCATCTTTGATGTTCTCCAGCGAACGGCCAGAGAGGATACCATACTGATATTTCTTATTATAGGCCTCGATATCGAAGTAGATTGAGCCATTGCTCTCATAGGCAAAGCCATTGTCGAGGATCTGCTGAACGAGCTGTTGCTGTTCGATGATATGCCCCGTCGCATGGGGTTCAATGGAAGGACGCAGCACCCCCAGCGCATCCATCGCCTGATGGTAGCGGTTGGTGTAATACTGGGCAATCTCCATCGGCTCCAACTGCTCCAGACGTGCCTTCTTGGCAATCTTGTCCTCACCCTCGTCCGCATCATGCTCCAGATGACCTACATCCGTGATGTTACGCACGTACCTTACTTTATAACCTAAGTGTTTC
>ONNY01000209.1 GCA_900319305.1 uncultured Prevotella sp. | reverse complement strand
GTCAAATGAAAGAGGTCGCAGAGGCGGCCATTAAGGATAAAAATTGCGAGCATTAAATCTAGAAATTGCGCGCATTAATGGTAGCAAGATTTTCCTTTAATGGTGGTTCAAAGCGACTCAATCAGGCGGCAACGAGAGTACTAACAAAATTTTTAACACAAAACTCAGGTATCTCATCTGGTGTGATCAAGGCGGCTTGGGATGCTGCTGGCGAGGTGATCCGCACCTGGGCAACCGAAGGTCACTCTATCCCCCTGCCTGGTCTTGGCACCATGCGCTTCGGCGTGCGCTCCAAGGCGGTCGAGAAGCTGGAGGATGTAAAGGCTAACCTGATTAGCGTGCGTCGTATCATCTTCACCCCGAATGTCGATGTGAAGGACGAGCTGAAGAACACCTCTATCCAGATCACCTGCCTCGATGAGGAGGGCAACGTGCTGAAGCGTGTGACCAGTGGCGACTCGGGTGACATCGAGGACAATGACCCTTCGACAGGCTCAGGGACCGAATCAGGCTCAGAGAGTGGCAGCGGTATCATCCCGACTCCAACGGATCCTGAAGACGATCAGCCCAGCGATTGATTTCAACTTGGGGGCAGTTCGGCCTAAGGGCTGCCCCCAGTATTAAATTAAAAAGTAAAAAGGTAAAAGGGTAAAAAAGAAAGGAGGAAATTATGAATAAAAAAGAGACAACTAAGTTTATTGTACAGTTGATTGCATCGATCGCATCGGCGATACTGACTGCACTGGGCGCCACATCCTGCATGGGACTGTAAAGAGAAGATCCTCGACCACATCGGTCGGGGATTCTTTTATACACCTATTTATATATATAAGGCGCAACCATGCAAACGTTTGCATTTCGTTTGGGGCAATAACTCAGGGATTTGCAACCTACCCTAGGGGATTTCTTCGTATATTTGCACCAAAGTGAGAATTAAATAGCTAAAAACAAGTATGAGAATCGGATTCAATCTTGAGTATCAGACGACCTTTGGAGAGGAACTGATGCTGAACATCCTCGCAGAGGGGAAGACCGAACAGCACAAGATGGGGACGCTCGACGGACTCCATTGGATGTGCGAGTTGAACAAGACCGTGAAGGCCGACAAGTGTATCGACTACTTCTACAGCGTGGTGCGCGGTGAGCAGCAGGCACGGACGGAGTGGCTGACAGAGCCTCACCGTCTGGAACTGGTGGCTGCCAAGGGTGCCCGCTATACGGTGTATGACCACTGGATCGACATCCCCGAGGATGCCTTCCTCTATTCTTCGGCGTTCACCGAGTGCGTGGCAGCCCGTGAGAAGAAGCCCAGTGAGGAGAGCCACTACGACAAGACCGTGCGCCTGAAGGTGCGCGCCCCGCAGTTGCGTAACTTCGAACGGCTGGCGATCCTCGGCGACTGCGGCATCCTGGGCAACTGGGAGGCAAAGCGCGCGGTGGATATGACGGAACATGCCAGCAATGAGTGGGTGATCAGCCTCGACGCCGACAACCTGCCGAAGATCTTTGAGTTTAAGTTCGTAGGGCTAGACGAGGCCATCGACGTGACACCGCTCTGGGAAGAGGGCGCAAACCGCACCATCGAACTGCCCGTGATGAAGTCGGGCGACGTGATCGTGTATGAACTGTCGCAGGCATACTTCCCCATCTACCCGTGGCGGGGTGCCGGAACGGTGATCCCCATCTTCTCACTGCGCAGTGAGGGGAGTTTCGGTGTGGGTGACTTCGGCGACCTGAAGCTGATGGTGGACTGGTGTGCCAAGACGAAGCAGCGCGTGCTGCAGGTGTTGCCCATCAACGACACGAACATGACCTACACCTGGCAGGACTCCTATCCCTATAACTCGATCAGCATCTATGCACTCCATCCCCAATATACCGACTTCCGCCAGTTGCCCGCCCTGAAGGACGAGGCGCTGAAGGCGAAGTTCGAGGCACTCAGACTGGAACTGAACGCCCTGCCGCAGATCGACTACGAGCGGATGAACAATGCGAAGTTGGAGTATCTGAGGGCGCTCTACGAGCAGGAGGGCAAGACCATCCTGAAGAGCGAGGCCTTCAAGAAGTTCTTCGACCAGAACAAGGCCTGGCTGGTGCCCTATGCTGCCTTCTGCCACTACCGTGACCTCTACGGCACTGCCACTTTCCAGGAGTGGCCCGACCATCATGAACTGCCTGATAGCGAACGTGAGGCAATGACAAAGCCCACCACCAAGATCTATAAAGAGGTGGCCTTCTGGTATTTCGTGCAGTTCAACCTCGACCAGCAGATGCGTGCCGCTCACGCCCACGCCCGTAAGAACCGTGTGATCCTGAAGGGTGACATCCCCATCGGCATCAGCCGTGACGGTGTGGAGGCTTGGGTGGAGCCGAAGTACTTCAACCTGAACGGTCAGGCTGGCGCGCCACCCGATGATTTCTCCGTAAACGGACAGAACTGGGGCTTCCCCACCTACAACTGGGATGCAATGCTCGAAGACGGCTGCAGCTGGTGGGTACGTCGTTTCCGTAAGATGGCGGAGTATTTCGATGCCTACCGTATCGACCACGTACTCGGCTTCTTCCGTATCTGGGAGATTCCCTTTGATGCCGTTCACGGTCTGCTCGGCCAATTCTCGCCTTCACTCGGCATGACGCGTGAGGAGATTGAGGCCTACGGTCTGCAATTCCAGGAGGAACTCTTCACCAAGCCTTTCATTGCCGACTGGACG
>ONNY01000211.1 GCA_900319305.1 uncultured Prevotella sp. | reverse complement strand
TTCTGGTGAAAACGGGCCTTCACCGTCGAGTGCATTATTGGCATCCACAGCCCTACCCTTCTGATGGGCTGCAATGGAGATACCACCTCCCATGTGACAAATGATCAGGTTCAGATCCTCATACTCCTTTCCGATACCTGCTGCATAACGACGGGCAATGGCACGTTGGTTCAATGCATGCCAGATACAGATGCGTTTCATCAGCGGAGAACCAGAGATACGGGCATAGTCGTTGAGTTCATCCACTACACCAGGATCAGCAATGAAGGATCGACAATCATCTATCTTCTCAGCAATCTCATAAGCAATCAGACAACCCAGGTTACAAGCATGATTATGCATCGCGATACCACTCAGCGTATCACGCACCATCAGGGTGTTGATCTCATAGACACCACCCTCCAAGGGTTTCACCAGTCCGCCTCGTCCGATGACAGCATCGAAGTTGATGGGGATATCAGCCCGCTGAAGTTCATCGATCACCAGTTGGCGACGAAAGTCCTTCTGTTCCAACACATCCTCAAAGGGTGCCAGTTCTTCTGCCGAGTGATTGATCGTACGCAGCAGGATCGGCTTTTCATCCTCGAAGACAGCCATCTTCGTGGAGGTGGAACCAGGATTGATCACAAGAATCATCATATGGCAGCAAGGGCTAAGGAATAGTATTTGGAATCAGGATTATCAGCACGAGAAGGCAACACACAACAGCACTGGGTACCCTGCAGCACACCTGCCGTCTTGGCATAGCCGAAGAGCGTAATGGTCTTATAGAAAACATTACCTGCCACGATATCAGGGAAGATCAAGGCATCAGCCTGTCCGTCGATCACAGAGTGAATACCTTTCTCCCTCAGACTCACACTGTCGAGTGAGGTCTTCAGGTCAAGTGGACCGTCAATAATACATCTGCCAAAGGCACCAGTCTGGGCTTCAGCAATGATCTCCAGATAGTCAACGGTATAAGGGAACGTCTTGGCACTGACTTTCTCTGCGCAATGGATGAGGGATATTCTAGGTTCCTCAATACCAAGCGCATGACAGACATAATTCACATAGTGGATCTGCTGACGGCGCTGAGCATCTGTCGGTACAGGGATCACAGCCGCATCCGTAAAGAACAACAGTTTCTCGTATCTGGGAATTTCTGCCATCGCGATATGAGTCAGCACATGTCCAGGACGCAGAATGCCCGTCTCACGATCTAAGATAGCACGCAGGATCACATCGGTATTGATCAGTCCTTTCATCAGGATGTCAGCCTCTCCGTTCTTACACAGGGCAACAGCACGACGGGCACATTCTTCCTTATCATCGCCATCCACATAAATCGGTTCGATAAATCCCATTTCCACGCCTTTCTCCACAGCATAACGGGTACTGGCATCATTGGCACATACAACTGCTACACGTTTCTTATCGCCTCGTTGCTGGAGGAAGACTATCATGTCATTCAGGGTCTTCAGTGGTTGCATAAGTATTTATTTTTATAGTTTTATGCCGCAAATATACAAAATCTTTTGTATCTTTGCAAGCGAAATAGTTAAAATCATCTATTTATGAGAAAAACTCTGTTAGCGACCATGTTGGTAACCACGTTGACAGCATCGTCTCAGGAACAGGCGCCGATGGTGCTGCAATACGACCGTCCTGCCGACTTCTTCGAAGAGTCGCTGCCCATCGGCAACGGCAAGTTGGGGGCTTTGGTCTATGGTGGTACCGACGATAATATCATCTATCTGAACGACATCACCCTGTGGACGGGTAAGCCTGTGGACAAGAACCTCGATGCCGATGCCCATCAGTGGATTCCGAAGATCCGTGAGGCCCTCTTCAATGAGGACTATCAACTCGCAGATTCATTGCAGCACTATGTGCAGGGACCGAACTCGCAGTATTTCCAACCACTAGGTACGTTGCATATCAAAGACTTAGGACTAGGATCCGTCAGCGACTATCATCGCTCATTGAGTCTCGACTCTGCAATTATTAAAGATAGGTATGTGCGTGACGGGAAAGTCATTACCAGAGAATACTTCGCTTCTCATCCTGACAAGCTGATAGCCATCCGC
>ONNY01000214.1 GCA_900319305.1 uncultured Prevotella sp. | reverse complement strand
CGGATGGCATCGAGCTCATCGAGGTTCACCAGCAGATTGTTCGTCAGCGCCATCTCCTTATCGAACTTATTCGACAGGTTCAGATGATCCAGATAGTACTGACGCAACGATGGAGGCAGCAGACGATGGAAATAAGTGGTCTTGCCACAACCCTGAGCACCAATCAGCGTCGGCACACACTCATTGCCATGCAGCTGATCCATCTGAAGCCAGTGGGCCACGACGGAGCGCAGCCAGATAGTCAGGAACCCCTGTTGGCGATATGGTTCTGTCCGTCCCATTTGGGCAGACGCGCCAGATAGTCGCCAATGGGATTATAAGTTGGCACATCCTCAGAATGCACAAACTCCATAATCTCCGTCTTCGGACTGCCTTTCTCGCACACCTGCTCTTTCTTGGCCCTGCGGATGATACTGTTGAGGGCCTCCTGAGTCAGTGGACGAAAATCAGGCTCATCGTCTGCAGACTTCACTGCAAATTCCACCTTTCCATTCAGCACATTGTGGCGGAAGAGGTAGTTGTCATTAAGAAACAGCTCGATGGCGAGCGTCGTTTCGAGAGAGGCATTCATAGCCCCTCCCATGATAAGATTTTTCTTACTCATAGAGATATGATCAAATAATAAATTACTTCCTTAATTCTGTTTCCTTAGTACGATTTGCGCTTTCCACAGCGTTTTTCGTTTTTGCGTAATGCATCGCTGCATTTTCAATGTGCAAAGATACAAAATTTTTTTGCCAAATCCAAATCTTTCCCCAATTATTTACCAGTTTTTTTGCAGTAAAAGAGTTTTTTTATCCCCTTACTATAATATAAGGTGACCCCCCAATGTTAGGTGTATGTTAGGAGAATGTTAGGTGATTGTTAGGTGATTGTTAGGAGAATGTTAGGTGATACGTTAGGTGTTGGCTACTGCTTCTTCTACTGCGAAAATCATTCCCATTACGGGAACAACTTATTCCCACGTTGGGAATGAAATGTTCCCAGCCTGGGAACCAAACATTCCCATACTGGGAATATATCGGAAGTCTTTTAGGAACATCCTTTAAACCTAAAGATCATATTCTTGAATGGTAGTAATTTAACCCTATTCTCCTTTATAGGTACCTAAGAAGAAGATGGTGCCGCTGCTGGCTTCCTGGATGACATAGACGAATGGGCGATTGCAGTGGAAATCGACATTCATATCCTTGCCTATCGGCCCAATCGCCGTTTCTCCCATTACCGCTACTGTGACAGCTGAGGCTTTCGTACCCTCCTCATTGACTTCGATAGCGGCTTTCTGTTTCATCAGAGAGACATAGATATCATTAAAGTTGCTGCTGATGTTTGGGAATTGGGCTTTTTTACTATCAAACATCGAGGGTGCGCCAAGAGCAGACAGCGGTTTCTTGAGATCTGTTTCGAAAGCAGTAGAGAAACGTGGGATTTTGATATCAACTATGGGCGGTTCCCATGAGTGCATATCACTAAACTCCTGCCATGATTCCTGGTTGAGACTGTTGATGACATCATCGATGGTCTTGCCCTCCTTTGGAAGCAGCACCCTCATAGACCATTTGTCGCCACTACCATAGGGAAGGTTCAGTATCGTATAGATATCATTCTCTCCACAGATGGCTCTCGCCTTGCGATGCATCATGGGCAGTGTCTTCTCCACACCATCCTCAGTCGTGAAAGACTCATCCTTCGTATCGTTGGCATCAAACTTATCCGTCCAAGTGGCTTTGAAGTAGATGGCGTTCATCAACAGCAGAAGGGCTTCTTTATCGAGCTCGTTCTCACTCAGGATCTTGGGTATCATACCCTCGGTATGATCATTACACCAGCCATTGATATGATTCAGGGCATCAGTCTTATTCGAGAAATCGAGACTGGCGACTTCCGCTTCATAGTAATTCTCCATATCGGTCTGATACTGAGGAGCGAGTCTTACCTGACGATAATCATTGCTGATAACAGTATTCGCGATCTTGAGTGTTACTGAAGGATCAGTCTCTGGTGCCTCCTGAATCAGTTTCTGGCAGAATTCATTGACGGCCAGCTTGTTATTCTCGCCGAATCCAAGAACAGAGGTGATCTCCTTAGCTGTATTGCCAGGAGATAATATTACTCTTCTGACCTTCTGGCATCTGATTGATAGCACGGAAGAGGTTAAAAGAAAAATCAGTGTTCTTGTTGACGAAGTCTTTCTGCGACTGTGTCAATTCGATAAACCTGGTCTTAGGAAGCATGTCGATCACTCTTTCACCTTCACCTGGTTCATTACTCTTGCAGCCCATCAACACAGCTGCCGTCATTGCAAAAAAGAATAGTTTCTTCATAATCAAAACATTATTTTAATGAGGTTCTTTATCCTTATAACTTCCAAAAAGCAACAATACTGCATCATTATTTTGTTTTTTCTTTTTTTAACGCAGTATTTCCTAATCTTCTACGTTATATAATAAAAAGGTTATCATAAAAACGGAATATGAAAAGAAAAGGATTACTCAAATTGCTTTGTGCAACAATGCTACTCGCTGTAACGATAGTGTATCTGCCATCCTGCAGCAATGACGAAGAAGGTTCAGAATACTGGACGGTAACGCTTGAGGATCATTATGCCCCTTATCAGTATGATTTAGAAGACATGAATATGCTACCCAAGTCTGTATTCGGCATGAGAGACAATGGCGAGAGTTTGCTTTTCAGTGAAAATGAGATTAAAGGTTTCTCTTATGAAGAAGGTTATGTCTATGTATTACGTATTAAAGCGACTCCAACACTTCAACAGGTAGGAACCTGCAATCCACCACCCTATACATTTGAATTGGTAGAAGTTATTTCAAAAAAACAACCTAAAATTGGTCCTGCAATATGAAACAGTATTTAAAAACAATCATCTGTCTGGCTGTAGCCTTAGTGTCTTTAGCCTGTTCATCTGGTGGAGATAATGACCTTTACAGTTTTAAGCCAGAGAGTTACAATGACGTCGTTTCGCGGGGAAACACTTATGAAGGCATTTGGATGGTTAACGACGTAAAGGCGGAAGCAGCTGATGTCAGT
>ONNY01000216.1 GCA_900319305.1 uncultured Prevotella sp. | reverse complement strand
TTTAAGCCAGAGAGTTACAATGACGTCGTTTCGCGGGGAAACACTTATGAAGGCATTTGGATGGTTAACGACGTAAAGGCGGAAGCAGCTGATGTCAGTGTCAATGTTGATAACAATGGAGATCAGTATGGTGGTTCGTCAGGTTCAGCATCGTTTCTAGGATTCCCGTTCCAGACGATTACAGATTTAGTCATGCCTGGAGCAACGGTCAGCAGTATCCCTAATTCCATTGCCATACCGATGCGATACGTCGGCTATTCCGACAATGCCTACTACCTCGAATTTACCCCCATGTACTACTCGAGTATGGACCCACAGAATATTTTCTATAAAGTGATTCTTGAGGATGGAAAGGAAATTGGTCTCACTCTACACATGGTGACAGAGAAATCTTCGGTAATCCTCAATAGTGAAGGAGGGACATTCTCTTGCATCATCCCTGTGGATAAGATTTTATGTTCAGAAGGTGCGGGAGTTATATTTAAAGAGATACCGCTTAATCCAGAGATGCAGCTAAGATACACAAGTATCAATAGAATGAAGGGGAGTATAAGGGATATGCCATGTCGATAGGACTGAGGTATATCCCTGACAGCGATGATGTAGAGGATGTGGTGCAAGACAGTTTTGTGAAAATCCTGACCTCAGTCCAGCATATTGACTACCAAGGGGAAGGATCACTCACAGCTTGGGTCAGAAAGACGGTAGTAAACAAAGCGCTTGACTTCGTGAGGAGGCATGAACGGATCAGTTTTACGGGCACCATCCCAGATATACCCGACGAAGAACCTGAGTTGGAACGGATTCCACCTCATATCCTCAGCAGAATGATTGCACAGCTGCCTTCCGGCTATAGACTGGTACTAAATCTCTATGTTTTCGAGCACTGCTCGCATCAGGAAATCGCACAAAGGCTGGGCATCAAGGAGAATTCGTCAACCTCCCAGCTGGCAAGAGCAAAACAGATGCTGATAAAGATGATGAAGGAATATATTAAACGACACGAGATATGAAACAAGATAAATGGACCGAGAGGCTTGAAAAGCATTTGGCAGACTACCGTGAGGAGCCGAAGCGCGACTTATGGGAAGGCATTGAGGCTTCACTTAATAAAGAGGTGAAGCGCCAGCATCGTCTTGTATCGTTGCGTCGTTGGATGGCTGCTGCCGTATTTGTAGGATTGGCTGTAGGTGGGGGCTATCTGTTCTGGCATCAACAGCCCGTCACCGATGAACAGCAACAAGATGTGATTGCAGATGTTTATGAGGCTCCTGAGAATCCGAAACAAGAGGAATCCTTTATGGCTCAGGCGATTACATCAAATAGTACAGCTTCATCTGTCATGCCTCAACCATCCGAGACATCTGTCGCTACTGAGGGATCTGTCGCTACAGAAGAATCTGTGGCTACTGAGGAGTCAGCTCCTGTAGTAAATGAGGATTATAAAGTATTGCCTAAAAAGCCAGAGGAGCAAAAGGAACGACACCTGTTGGAATTGTTTGAAGAGAAGAATCCTACACTACATCACAACAGAAAGTTGTCAATGAACCTGTATGCCTCAGGAGGTATGGGTAGTTGGAATGGACGGAATGGCGTTCAGATGAGTTCATCGATGCAGCAAAAGTTCGCTTTCACACGTGGTGAACCAGTTTATCTGGTAGATTATGAGGAGCGTCAGGATCACAAACAACCCATCTCTTTTGGACTTACGCTTAGTTATCCTCTCACCAAGAGACTGTCTGTAAGTACAGGAGCAGTATATACCAAACTGAGTTCAGATTTCCTAACCATCGTTCAGGATCATCAGATCAAACGTCATCAGGTACTCCATTATGTTGGTATTCCCTTGAATCTACAATTCTCAGTATGGCAATGGCGTGGACTGGACCTCTATCTTGCTGCTGGTGGCCAGGTGGATTGGAATGTTGCGGCTAAGGCCAATACCGATGGTGTAGATCAGAAGATGGGTAAAGATCGGGTACAATGGTCGATAGGTGGAAGTTTAGGTGCGCAATATCATATTGTACCTCATGTGGGTCTCTATGCAGAACCTGGTATTCGCCATTACTTCAATAATGGTAGTAGCATCAGTAATTTCTACAAAGACAAGCCCACGAACTTCAATCTGCAATTAGGACTGAGATTCGATTTTTAGGTACAGAGGGATAAGAGGAATCTTTGTACCGAAAGCAGCAGGGCCAAGAGAATACGACGAACAGCAGCGTTATTATCTATATGCTCTTGCGTAATCTCTGTTCTTTGCGAGGATCTCCATTCTGAGCCACCAAGTAGCAGGCATAGCGGGTGAGTAGAAAGTCATCAACATCGCGTTCTGATCCACTCCCTAAGGAGACCTTTTTCCTGACGTCAGGAAAATGGTCTGATACAGTTTTTGCATGCTTCTTTGGCCTTGTTAATCACATTGGTGAAGTTCTCCCATTTACTGTAACCAAGAAGTTCCTGTAGTTCACGGGCACTCCAACATTCTGTCGGTTATCTTGTCTTTTATCCTAACCGTTGGCGGATGTCTTCAAGGATGGTGAGGAGTTCAGGCATCGTTTCGGCGCGAAGCATGGCGATGCGAGTCTGACGGAAATCGGGAATGCCCTTGAAAATAGGGGTAGCAGCGAGGTGTCTTCTGGTGTGGAGGATGCCTCGCTTCTCGTCGATACGCTCCACATTGATACGAAGCAGCTCTTCGAGGATATCCAGTTTCTCGTTGAAATCGAGTTTTTCGCGACTGAAGATCCAGGGACAGCCAAAGGTGGCGCGTCCGATCATCACAGCATCCACACCGTATTCATCGAAAGCCTTGTCAGCCTCGTCAAGCGAATGGATGTCGCCATTACCTATAATAGGAATATGTATGCGAGGGTTGCGCTTCACTTCGCCAATCAGCGTCCAGTCGGCATTGCCTGTGTACATCTGACTTCGGGTGCGCCCATGAATGGTGAGGGCCTTGATGCCACAGTCCTGCAACTGCTCTGCCAGCGAGGTGATGATCAGCTGTTCGTGGTTCCAGCCTAAACGTGTCTTCACGGTGACAGGCAGTTTCACGGCATCCACCACCTTCTGCGTGATCTCCAGCATCTTGGGGATATTCTGAAGCATACCAGCCCCAGCGCCTTTGCCAGCCACCTTCTTCACAGGACAGCCGAAGTTCAGGTCGATCAGGTCAGGACCAGCCTGTTCCACAATCTTCGCCGCTTCCACCATCGCCTCGATATCTCGTCCGTAGATCTGGATACCCACAGGGCGCTCAGTATCGCTGATGGTGAGTTTGGAGATCGTGGATTTCACATCGCGGATCAGAGCCTCGGCAGAGACAAACTCCGTATAGACCATCGCAGCGCCGAAACGCTTACACAACAGTCTGAAACCGATATCCGTCACATCCTCCATGGGTGCCAGGAATACGGGCCGATCTCCAAAATCAATGTTTCCTATCTTCATTTTGATGGCAAAGGTAACAAAAATCCGTGAAATATTTGGTTGTTTTGGGGAAAAACATTACCTTTGCCGCAAGTTTAACACTAAATTTGACACTATGGAGCAATTACTGCATTATGTGTTTAAGCACAAACTGTTCCCCCTGAAGGAACTGAAGACAAGCGA
>ONNY01000218.1 GCA_900319305.1 uncultured Prevotella sp. | reverse complement strand
GAGATACCACGCTGTTTCTCAATGTCCATCCAGTCGGATGTGGCAGTCTTCTTAATCTTATTGTTCTTGACGGCACCAGCCACCTGTATCTGTCCACCGAACAGCAGGAATTTTTCCGTCAATGTCGTCTTACCCGCATCCGGGTGCGATATAATCGCAAATGTTCTTCTTCTGTCAATTTCCTGATTCATCAATCTTTCTTTTTTTCAATCTTTCAACTTCTTTATGCACTCCACGAGACTCTCTTCCCAGTAAGGGATTTCGATGCCATAAGTCTGCTTGATCTTCGTCTTGTCGAGCACAGAATAGTGCGGACGGTTAGCAGGCGTGGGATACTCCTCCGTATGAAGTGGACGCACCTTACAATCCTTAATACCAGCAATACGATGGATCGCTTTCGTAAAATCATACCACGAGATAACGCCTTCATTACTAAAATGATACACGCCAGGTTTCACACACTGTTCGATAGCAGCGAAGATAGCCACTGCCAGATCGCGGGCATACGTCGGAGTACCAATCTGGTCGAAGATGACACCCAACTCCGAACGCTCCTTTCCCAGACGGATCATCGTCTTCACGAAGTTATTGCCGAAGGTGGAATAAAGCCAGGCCGTACGGATGATCATCGTCTTTGCGCAAGCTTTCAGAGCCGCTTCTTCACCAGCCAGTTTGGTACGGCCATAAGTACTATTGGGGCACACAGGATCTGCCTCCACATAAGGGGTATGGTTGGTGCCGTCAAACACATAGTCTGTTGAAATCTGAATCATCCAACCGCCACGCGTCTCGACGGCAGCAGCCAGATAAGCAGGTGCCACCGTGTTTAGGGTTGTGCAGAACTCCTGATTCTCCTCCGCCTTATCCACAGCGGTATAGGCGGCACAATTCACAATACCATCAATCTCGTTGTCACTCACGAAAGCCTCTACTGCCTGCTGGTCGGTGATATCCAACTCAGCCACATCCGTATTAAAATAGGTATGCTGGGGGTGCTCAGCCTCCAGCAACTGCATCTCGTTTCCCAATTGGCCGTTACAGCCTGTCACTAATATCTTCATATCATTCAAATTTCAAACCTTCCTCCTTATCTTTCTTGTAATAGTCAGAGAGCATCCCGATAAACGTGGAGATCTCCTTCACGGCATGGGCCGTATCTGGCGATATCTGCCATAGAGTGAGTTGAAGCACGTCTCGATCTCGTTCTCCTCCTTATTGGCCCCACGGTTGCGCAGCTCCACGATAAATGGCAGTACCTTGTAGTATTCCGTATTATAGAAGGGAAACTTCGACGACTGCAACAGCTGGTCGTTCAGTTCAATCAGCATCTGAAGCGTCACCTTATTAATCTGCAGGTGTCCCTTTTCTCGACACCCTTCCTGATTCATCATGCGGATAAGGTTACCAAACCAGTCAATCTCCTCTTCCTTCTGTTCTTCAGTATAGTCAAAACGCTCCACATACTCTCGTTTGATACGTGTCAGCGAGCAGTCAAATGCCCGTATCGTATCCTCTACCTGCCACATATACAGCAGATATTCCGCAATATTCTTCTTTCTTAATTCCTGTGCTATAAACATAATCAAAAAAATCTAACCAGGTTCGTCGTCGTACCCAACAGCATGATGACAGAGCCGATAATCACTGCCACACCGATGATCTGATTAATCAGTTTGATGCCATAGGTATCGAACTTCGTACGGATCTTATCCACCAACCACGTCAGTCCCCACCACCAAAGCATGGCGCCACCCACAATGCTGGCAAAACCCACAAGCATCTCGAACGGATGGTCAGGCAATACGAAAGCAAACTGGGCATACATCGCCAGGAACAGGAAGACAATCAAGGGGTTAGAGAACGTCACAAGGAATGCTGTCCACGTGTTATACCAAAGTGTTCCCTTTTGCTGACCTGACTGGTGCATCTTTTTCGTAGGATCCGAGCGGTAAGTATAGAGTCCGAAACAGAGCAACATCACACTACCCACGATCTGGAGGTAGAACCTGTTCTGGTCGTTGGTAATAAAGTCCATCACAAACGACATACCGAAACCTGCAAAACCTGCATAGATGATATCACTGGCAGCGGCGCCGACACCTGTGGCAAGTCCATACCAGCGCCCTTTATTCAGCGTGCGCTGCACACAAAGGATACCAACAGGACCCATTGGAGCACTGGCAATCACCCCAATCATCATCCCCTTGAAGATGAAATCCAATATGTTTATTGGTACATGAAACGGCATCTTACGTCTCGCCCTCGCAGGCTTAATCGATCAGCTTAATATTATATCTTTCGTTGGAATTGTACTCACGGTCCTTATCCTTACCGAAGTACTCCAGCAGATAGTTCTTATTCTCTAACTTGGTAACCTTGATCAGCACCTCCCTGTAAGTCTCACGACCGTCTTTCAAATAAGCCTCATAAGCGTTGAAGGATGTAGTATTCTTGTTCTCGCTATTTTTCACAAGTTTGAACGCAGAGACTTTTCGCTGGCTTTGAGCGATATCAATGTACAAACTGTCAGCTGAGAAGATGAACATCAACTCCCCACTCTGGGACAGATACTTACCATCCAGATCACCTGCGTTTGCCTCAAAGCAGCAACACAGCATCATGAATAAAAACAATAATTTTCTCATATTTTTATTATTATTTCACTTTTCTGCCTGCAAAGATACAAAAAATAATCCATCCACAAGCCAAGAAAGCCAGAAAAGTTATAAATTGCAAGAAAATAGAAATCATTCCTAGATTTAAATCTAGCAATTGCTACATTTAAATGTAACAAGTTCTAGAATTAAATCCCACAAAAAATGTGAAAATGTTGCGGGTTTGGGAAATTATTAGTATCTTTGCACGGAAAAAATAAACTAATATGAACGAGCAAAACGCAGCAATCAAGCCGTATGTTATCGGCTTAGATCTGGGAGGAACAAATTCCGTATTCGGCATCGTAGATGCCCGTGGAGAGATCAAGGCCACAACAGCCATCAAGACTGGCGGCTATGAGAAGGTGGAAGACTATGTGGATGCCTGTGTAGAGGCGCTGCAGGTCATCATCGATCAGGTGGGTGGCATCGAGAAGATCAAAGCGATGGGCATTGGTGCTCCCAATGGTAACTATTATAATGGAACGATTGAGTTTGCACCCAATCTGGCTTGGGCGAAAAACGGTGTAGTGCCTTTGGCAAAACTGTTCAGCGAGCGTCTGAACAATATCCCTGTAGCCCTGACAAACGACGCCAATGCCGCCGCCATCGGCGAGATGGTCTATGGTGTGGCACGCGGTATGAAGAACTTCATTGTGATCACCTTAGGTACAGGCGTAGGTTCTGGTATTGTAGTGAATGGTCAGCTGCTCTACGGACACGACGGTTTTGCAGGTGAGCTGGGCCACGTGACGATGGTTCGCGGTGAGGAAGGTCGTCTGTGCGGTTGTGGTCGTACAGGCTGTCTGGAGTGCTACTGCTCTGCTACTGGTGTGGCCCGCACGGCTCGTGAAATGCTTACAAAGACAGACCGTCCAAGTCTGCTCCGTGAGTTGGATCCTGAGAAGATCACCTCTCTTGACGTATCAATTGCTGCAGGTAAGGGC
>ONNY01000219.1 GCA_900319305.1 uncultured Prevotella sp. | reverse complement strand
TACCAGCACATTGCTAACGTGCCGAGCCGCAAGGCTCCGAAGGTTCGAATCCTTCTGCTTCCGCACAAATTGGAGGTTTGGCAGAGTTGGTCTATTGCAATAGTCTTGAAAACTAGAGGGCGGTCAAACGTCCCAAGGGTTCGAATCCCTTAGCCTCCTCTTTTTTAATGAGGTGTTCTCCAGCGGCAACGAGAGCAGACTGTAAATCTGCCGCCATTCGGCTTCGTGGGTTCGTGTCCCGCCACCTCAACGATGGGAGCATAGTTCAGTTGGTAGAATGTCGGTCTCCAAAACCGAAGGTCGGAGGTTCGAGCCCTTCTGCTTCTGCTAAATAAATGGAGTTTGTAGCTCAGTAGGTAGAGCACCAGATTGTGGCTCTGGTTGTCACAGGTTCGAAACCTGTCAAACTCCCTACAATGTGAGGATGCCCGAGTGGTTTAAGGGGGCGGTCTGCAAAACCGTCATTCATCGGTTCGAATCCGATTCCTCACTCAATCATTAAAGACTCCGATTTCCCCAAACAGGGAACCGGAGTCCTTCCTTTATCCATAGTTCAGAATGGCTGTTAGCCTTTTCTTAACTCTCGCAAGTACTCTGCCCATCTGCTGAAGTTCAGGTTTCCCCTCTGTCTTTTCTAACATCTTTACTGCCTTCGTGACAAGTTTGAAATCATCAGCTGTCAGAGGCAGTTCAGTGATAGAGTAGTCAGGATCAGCGTACCTGTAGTACTTCTGATCGTAAACCTCTATGGGCGCATTGTATCCGAGTTTGTCAGAACGCATAATCTGAATATCGTTCTGAACTGTTCTAAGAGAGATCCCTTTGCGAATCCCTTCCATATCGTACAGCGCATCAGATACTTCATCAACCAGGTCCTCTATCGTCCATCTTCTGTACCTGTTGCGCAGGCTTCTGTCTATTATCTTGTAACGCAATAATGCGTTTTTGTTTACTGGCATGTTTGTATTTATAATCTAAAGAGTCCATAATCAATTTTTATCGCTATTAAATGGTTCATAATGAAAACAGTGCAGAAAACAATCTACATCTTTCTGCGTATACCAATACTTGTCGCCCTCCCTTGAAAAGCCAAGGTAGCCGTTATCTCTCAACTTCTTGAGATATTTATCCTTAACTCCCAATAATTCCATGATTTCCTTATTGTTGTATATCCTCAAAGGATTTGGAACTATCATTTCTAGAGTCTTTTTCTGTTCAGTTAGGGCCTGCAGAATTACTTCCAAGATTTCCCTTTCGCTTTGCTTCTTGTTATTGTTCATTCTATTACAATTGTTTTGTTTGGTTCAAATCCGTTTGTCAGATGTTCATTGTAGTATATATATCCCATCTGGTTACATATGATCTTTGTATTGCCTATCATGGTGTCAATGTTGGTATGCGAGTGCCCATAAATCCAGGCATCAATGCGACTGTCGGCAATATAGTTTCCCTGTTCTGTAGCAAAGGCTCCGTTTAGAACGGAACCCATGTGCTGGGCTGCCACCACTGATAATGTCGGAAGATGATGTGTAACCACAATTGTTTCAAGAAAGTCAGGCATTTCTCATGCTCCAGATTGAAATCATCAGGTGTGAAGCGTCTGCCATCATACATTATCTGGCGGAAGTCGTTCATGCCACGCTGAACATGGAACATATCCTGCTCTGGTATTCTCGACCACAGCGTAGTCAGAATGAAGTCCGTATCGTCTATGCGCACCACCTTATTATAGTAATAGCCCACATTCTCACGTATCATCCATTGCCACTGTCGCCACGTGCTGTTACGTCGCCATTGCTGTAGAACTCGTGATTACCAGGTACTAATAGCACTTGCTGGAAGTTCTTTGATGCCCAGTTCCAAAACCGTTTCTGTGGGGCAATGATGTCCCGCAGGTAGAACGTGTCACCTGCGAGCACCAGAACATCGCCCACAACTTCAAACTCATTCGCCTTTATATACCGCGAATTGTCATATAACTCCATATGGAGATCACTCATGTATTGTATTCTCATTGCTCTTTATTGTTAATCGGTTTTACTTGTTTCTGTGGTTCCCATTCTGTAGCCGCGATGATGTCAGCGATTTGTTCAGCAGTAATGTCTTCGTCTACATATGGAAGCCTGATTTCATTTCCTATCTTTTCGTTATGGACATATTTGTTTGCTCCTGGAGTAATGCCGACATAGTCAGTTTCCTGTGCCATGCGGAGCAGTCGCGCAGACTCATCGCATACAACACCAGTTCCAGCCTCACACAATGCCTCCAACATGTTAACCACATCATTGGAATAGCCATAAACGCTAAAAGTCAAGGTGAAATACCATTGGCCAACGGCTACTGGAACATCTTCATCACCCCATCGGTTTTCTTTCTTCCGGGGATAGAGATGGATTCGTGCATACGCTACATCCATACAGTGGTACATATGGTTTTCGTCCTCCCACTTCTGGTAATCCTGCTCGCTGTCAAAATCAAGACCTTCAATCTCGTCTCCTTTGCTATTATAGCGCACGAAGATTTCCTCGTCCGTTTTGTCTGCGAAATCCGACTTAGGTTCAGGACGATATTCATCTTTGGTCCTATAAGTCTCATAGAGCAGGCGCCAAAAATGAATGTAAGTTCTAAGCGTCATCTTATCAGCCGACCACAGAGGCAAGTTATTCATCTTTGTTACGATATCCACCACTCGCTCTGGATCATCGAATGTCCTATAGACAGGACAGATACGGTTCAGGTCTGCACGCTTGATGACTCCGTCCCGCTTTGAATAGGGAAGGTGCTCCTCGACGTAGTTGTTATAGTCGTCAGGATTCTCACAAATGTTATCTACCAATGCTGTGATGTACTTTTCAATTTTCAACAGAGGCTTTGATACATTCCCATACCAGACATCTGGCTTTCTCTCCCCACCAATGTTTCTGGTACTTCTGAGATCAACATATCTATTCTGTCGGTTCCTGATAATCATGTAGTGGAAGCCCTTATAGTTAGCCGTAAACACTTGATACCAGTAATTTTCGTTCTCATCGGCCTCCTCCCAACGATTACGCTTGCCAGGTGCCTTGAGTTCTATCCAGAGCCAACGCTGCTCATCATCGCCCATCACCTCCAGCCGCTGCATAGTCTTCTCTATTCGGAGCATCACTTCAAGTGCCGCATCATCAACTACCACACCATTCAGATGGTGTTCATGGGTCAAGTACATCAAATCTCTGAGGTCATTGTACCTCAATATTTTTATCTTCTTCATTTTTTCTTCTTTTTATAGTTCAACTTATTACCTTACCTCGCTTCGATAGTTGTTCTGTGCATACTCCGCAAAGGTATTACAATTGTACTGCTTAATCTTCTCTGTGGCAGCGTTGTAGATGTCCTCTAGAGTTAGAAAACGCAGATTGGCAAGAGATCCGTCAATTCCAACATCAAAACGCAAATCCATCGATAGTGCATTGTACTCATCCAGCTTAGTGGCACATCACCACGCAGAGATCTTCTTTTAGGAACGGTGCCACAGACGGTTTGAAGCGCATCTCCTTAATCTGATAGACCTCCTTGAAATAGTTCTTATAAGACCGAATCGAGCCATCATGATTTCCCTCAATCAGGAACTTCTGCCCAGGCAGCTTCTCTAACAGATGACGGGCATTCTCACTCTTCAGGTATGTCAGATCACCAAGAATATACACCGTATCCCGCTTGTCTACAGTACTCTTCCAGAGGTCAAGCAACCATTCGTCGTGTGCTTTGATATCCATCGTGTCCGAGAAAGGTCGCTTAGGTGAATGCTTCAGTATGTTCGAATGACCGAAATGCAAGTCGGCAGTAAAATAAATCTTGTTCATTGTTCTATTCTTTTAAATTTTCTACCTATAAGTAGGGATAAATATGAAATGTTACATTGCAGAAGAGAATAAATCTCTTTTTAAGTCTCCCCCAACTATATGCTGGGAGAGACGATTTACTATTCCATGATATAAGCCTGTCTCATATAGACCTGCTTCACGAGGGCAGTGCAGAGTTTGTTCAACTCCTTGTTGAGCGACTTCTGCTCGCACTTGTCGAGGGCTGTGTAAGAGCCGCCGTGCTCCTTTAGGAAGTCGTCAAGCACGTCTTTGGAGAGTGCACCCATCACACGACCGAAGTCCTTTGGGAAGTGTACCTCACCGATGTGGCTTACCACGTTGGCGAGACGGTTCTCGGTGACGTAAGCCTCACCCTCCTCAATCAGAGTCTTCAATGCATCGCTGTAGGGCACGGGCTCAGCAAAGAGTTTATTGCGTTTTTTCACGCTCTTCCGTTCAGCAAACCGCTCGTTCTTGCTCTTGATTAGCACACGAGAGCCGTTCCTCAGATACATCGGAGTGATGGGGCGGATGACGATACCCTCGCAAATGTTGTCCTCGATAGTGGGTAGCCCAAGCCATTCGGCAATCTTGCTCTGGAAAGCGTTGGGCTGCTTCAGGCACTCAGTCAAAGTCCCTCTGAAGAGAGTCTTGGCATAAAAGAAACTATAGGTCTCGAAGAGCTCGTTGACTTCATCAACAGGGAGGAATCTTCCACCCTCCTCAGTGAAGAGGTAGATGTCAAAGCCATAAAACTCATGGTCAGGAGTATAACAGACACCTCTTTGGATTAGGCCGACTTTCTGCCTTGCCTTGACACCATCATGAGGATACAGACCACCAAACATCTCGCCGAACACGGAGATGTGAGTTACCTCTGGATACTTAGCCTTGATGCCACCGAATAGCTTCAGCACT
>ONNY01000220.1 GCA_900319305.1 uncultured Prevotella sp. | reverse complement strand
GTGTCAGGGTGAGATCCAGTTGCCTTTGAGCGACTGTGGTGTTGTAGCCCTCGACTATCGTGGTGTGAAGGGTATCGCCACAGCCTTAGGACATGCACCACAGGCTGGTCTGGCTAATCCTGCTGCCGGCAGTGTACTCTCTGTAGCTGAGGCACTGACCAATATCGTTTGGGCACCTCTGGCAGAGGGTATGGATTCACTGAGTCTCTCAGCCAACTGGATGTGGCCTTGTCGCTCTCAGGAGGGTGAGGATGCCCGTCTGTATGAGGGTGTGAAGGCGCTGAGCGATTTCTGCTGCGACCTGCATATCAACGTGCCTACTGGTAAGGACTCGCTGTCTTTGAGTCAGCAGTATCCGAATGGCGAGAAGATTATCTCTCCGGGAACGGTCATCGTATCTGCCGGCGGTGAGGTTTCTGACATCAAGAAAGTGGTAAGCCCCGTATTGGTAAACGATAAAAATGCCTCACTCTATCATATCGACTTCTCGTTCGACGAGCAGCGTCTGGGTGGTTCAGCCTTCGCTCAGAGTCTGGGTAAGGTGGGTGACGATGTGCCCACTGTTAAGAACCCCGAATACTTCTGCGATGCCTTCATGGCCATCCAGCAACTCATCGAGAAGGGTTGGATTATGGCTGGTCACGATATTTCTGCCGGTGGTCTGATTACCACTCTGCTGGAGATGTGCTTCGCCAATACCAAGGGTGGTATGCACATCAACCTGCACGACATCTGCAAGGATGGCGATATCGTGAAGACGCTCTTTGCTGAGAACCCAGGTGTGGTGATCGAAGTAAGCGATGAGCACAAGCAGGAGTTCAAGGACTTCATGGAGGAGCAGGGTGTTGGCTTTGCCAAGATCGGCTATCCTGTAGAAGACAGCCGCAGCATCGTAGTCAAGGCTGGCGATAAGGACCTGACCTTCGATATCGACACTCTGCGTGACGTATGGTATAAGACCTCTTATCTGCTCGATCGCAAGCAGAGCTTCAATGGTAAGGCCAAGGAGCGTTTCGAGAACTACAAGAAGCAGCCTATCGAGATGAAGTTTAATAAGGATTTCAAGGGCACTCTTGCTCAGTATGGTATCTCTGCCGATCGTCGTCAGCCCTCTGGTATCAAGGCAGCGATTATCCGTGAGAAGGGTACCAATGGTGAGCGTGAGATGGCTTACAGCCTCTACCTCGCTGGTTTCGATGTGAAGGATGTGATGATGACCGACCTGATCAGTGGTCGCGAGACACTCGAGGATATCAACATGATCGTGTTCTGCGGCGGTTTCTCTAACTCCGACGTACTTGGTTCTGCTAAGGGTTGGGCTGGTGCCTTCCTCTTCAACCCCAAGGCTAAGGAGGCACTCGATAAGTTCTATGCCCGCGAGGACACGCTGTCACTGGGTATCTGTAACGGTTGTCAGCTGATGGTTGAACTCGGTCTGACGGGTGCAAAGGGTGCTAAGATGCTGCACAACGACTCTCACAAGTTCGAGAGTGAGTTCATCAGTCTGAGCATTCCTCAGAACAATAGTGTGATGTTCGGCTCGCTGAGTGGTAACAAGCTCGGTCTGTGGGTAGCCCACGGAGAGGGTAAGTTCTCATGATGGTCGTCATCTCTGTATGATGCCACACCTCGAGCGTGCCATCTTCCCCTGGCAGAACGCCTGGTATCCCGCAGACCGCCGTCAGGATGAGGTGACTCCTTGGATCGAGGCCTTCGTGAACGCACGTAAATGGATTGAGCAACGATGAATATCTATTGGGAATCATTCAAAACCTTCTTTAAGATAGGCATATTCACCCTCGGTGGTGGCTATGCCATGATTCCTTTGATCGAAGAGGAGGTGGTAAACAAGCACCGTTGGGTGGAGAAGGAAGAGATGCTCGACCTGATCGCCATCGCCCAGAGTTGCCCGGGGGTGTTTGCCATCAACATCGCCATCTTCATCGGCTATAAACTGAGACAGGAGCGTGGTGCCATTGCCACAGCATTAGGCACTGCCCTACCCTCGTTCCTGATCATCCTCGCCATTGCCATCTTCTTCAAGCAGTTTGAGGACAACAGGATCGTAGCAGCCATCTTCCGAGGCATTCGTCCGGCAGTGGTGGCGCTGATTGCCGTACCAACCTTCCGACTGGGACAAAGAGCGAAGCTGAATAAGTTCACGATCTGGATCCCCGTCGTCAGTGCCCTCCTCATCTGGGCTCTCGGTTTCTCACCTATTTATATTATCATCATCGCCGCTATCGGTGGCTATATCTATGGGAGGGTAAGCAAATGATATTTCTCAGTCTGTTCATCACGTTCTTTAAGATCGGACTCTTCGGATTCGGTGGCGGCTATGGTATGCTGTCGCTGATCCAGCACGAGACGGTGGAGAGTCATCACTGGCTCTCAACGGCTGAGTTTACGGATATCGTCGCCATCTCTCAGATGACCCCAGGACCGATTGGCATCAACTCTGCTACCTATTGCGGGCCTTCACTCATCCTGATGATCCTCATCAGTAAGATGTTCATGAAATACATGAAGACCTCGCTGGTACAGTCGGTGTTCACTGGTTTGCGTCCTGCCGTTGTAGGTTTGTTGGCTGCTGCCACCCTGTTGCTCTGCAACGAAGAGAACTTCTCCACGCCGAAAGAGAACCCTTGGCAATTCTTTATCAGCTGTGCCCTGCTCATTGCAACGGCTGTCGGCACAGGTTATCTGAAAATCAATCCCATCCGCATGATCTGCTATGCAGGTATTGCGGGTTTGTTGTTACTATACTAAAAAAATCACCTGTATGAAACTATCAACTATCCTACTTTGTGGCGCCCTGCTTTCCACAACAGCAGTCTCAGCCGACGATTACGAGACACTCCAGATGGAGAAAGTGCAGAACCCGATGTTATGGGCTGATGTGCCCGATCCCGATGTGATCCGCGTGGGCGACACCTTCTATCTGGTATCCACGACGATGCACCTGATGCCTGGTGCACCGATCATGAAGTCGAAGGACCTGAAGAACTGGGAGACCGTCGGCTCATAATGGTAAGTTCTATGCCCTACTGGCACCTAATGAGGCAGGAGCCATGGGCGACACCTATATCTTTACTGCAGACAAGGCAGAAGGACCTTGGAAGATTCTCTCACGGATGCGCCACTTCCACGACTGTTCGCTCTTCTTCGACGACGACAATCGTGTGTATGTGATCTACGGCACCGGTGAAATGATGGAGCTGAAGTCTGACCTCTCCGACGTCATCGAAGGCACCCATCAGCAGATCTTCCAGCGCGAGGATGACGAGAAAGGACTGCTCGAAGGTTCACGTGTCATCAAGCATAACGGCAAATACTACCTGCTGATGATCTCACACGTCTATGCCCCAGGCCGTCATCGCCGTGAGGTATGTTATCGTGCCGACGATATCCACGGTCCTTGGGAGAAGCAGGTGATCCTCGAAAGTGAGTTTGGCGGTTTCTCTTATGAAGCCCAAGGCACCATCGTCGATACCAAGGACGGCGACTGGTATGGTATCATCTTCCAGGATCGTGGTGGTGTGGGCCGTGTGCTCACCCTGATGCCC
>ONNY01000222.1 GCA_900319305.1 uncultured Prevotella sp. | reverse complement strand
CTCCGTCGTCGATACCGGCGGCTGGGTGGTCAATTCAGACGATATCTTTGAAGAGGAGATCCGTAAACAGGTGATCATCGCCACCGAGGAAGCCGACCTCGTGCTGTTCCTCTGTGACATCAACAATGGTGTGACGGGCTGGGACATGGACGTGGCTCAGATCCTGCGTCGTGCCAAACTGCCGGTGATCCTGGTGGCCAACAAGGCCGACGACGGTAAGGACCTCTACGACCAATATGAGTTTTATAAACTCGGCTTAGGTGATCCCTGGCCCATCAGCGCTGCCACCGGCAGTGGTACAGGCGATCTGCTTGACGAGGTGATCAAGGTGCTGCCCGAGAAAGCCAAGGACGATCTCGAAGACGGCATCCCCCGCTTTGCCGTGGTGGGTCGTCCGAATGCCGGAAAATCGAGCATCATCAATGCCTTCATCGGTGAGGATCGTAACATCGTGACGGAGATTGCAGGTACTACCCGCGACTCCATCTACACCCGTTACGATAAGTTCGGCTTCGACTTCTACCTGGTGGATACCGCCGGTATCCGTCGTAAGAACAAGGTGACCGAGGATCTCGAGTTCTATTCGGTGATGCGCTCCATCCGCGCCATCGAGAACAGCGATGTCTGTATCCTGATGATCGACGCCACCCGTGGCATCGAGGCACAGGACATGAACATCTTCCAGCTCATCCAGAAGAACAACAAGTCGCTGGTGGTCGTGGTGAACAAGTGGGATCTGGTGGAGGACAAGTCACAGGAGGTCATCAAGACTTTCGAGAACGCCATCCGTGAGCGCATGGCGCCGTTTGTCGATTTCCCCATCATCTTCGCCTCCGCACTCACCAAACAGCGTATCTTCAAGGTCTTGGAGACGGCAAAGGAGGTCTATCTGCACCGTAAGGCGAAGATCGGCACGTCGAAGCTCAACGAGGTGATGCTGCCGCTGATCGAGGCTTATCCGCCCCCCTCAGTGAAAGGCAAGTATATCAAGATTAAGTATGTGGCTCAGGTGCCCGACACGCAGATTCCCACCTTCGTGTTCTACGCCAACCTGCCACAGTATGTGAAGGAGCCCTATAAGCGCTTCCTGGAGAATAAGATCCGCGAGAACTGGACACTCACCGGCTCGCCGATTAACGTTTTTATCCGCCAGAAATGATTTAAAGGTAAAAAAGTAAAAATAATACAAAGGAGATGATGCAAAAGGTGAGAACGGTAGTTTTTTTACCTTTTTACTTTTTTACCTTTTTACTTTTCTCTTGTGGCTCCGCCACAAAGGAGGAACTCGCTTCTCTGGCGGCGAAGGGCTACTACGACCACCTGATCCACGGCGAGTACGAGCAGTTCTACGAAGGCCTGGATCATCGGACACTGCCGGATGGTACGACCCTCTCCACCGACTCTGCCTACCGCAGTCAGATGCTCGATAACCTCCGCCAGTTCATGGCGCATCAGGCGCAGGCGCATCGTGGGGTCCTGGAGGTGCGCGTGTCCAATGCCACCACAGACACGGTGCAGCAGTTGACAAACGTCTTCCTGGTGCTCTGTTTCGCCGACTCCACTAATGAGGAGGTCGTCGTGCCGATGGTAGAGCGCAACGGCGCCTGGAGAATGAAATAACCCTTCGAAATATGAAGAGAATTGTATTGCTTTTGATGTGGACGCTGGGCGTGCTTGCAGCCCATGCACAGTATGTGCCGGCGGTAAACCCACCGAAGTATGACAAGGTCCAGCACTGGGGCGGTGCCTTCCAGCATCTGGATGTGATGGCTTCGTTGGGAACTACGGGTATCGGTGTCGAGGCATTGACACCGATCGGGGAGAACTGGCGCCTGCGCGGCGGTGTCACCTACCTGCCCTGGTTCAGTAAGACGATGACCACCGACGTCTATGTCGGCAAGGATCAGAGCCATTTCAACGATGTGTCTGAGCTGATGCAGCAGTGGAAGGGCTATCGCATGCTGAAGCAGGTGAAGATGTCGGGTATGCTGTCGATGTTCAATGCCAAGATCCTCGTGGATTACTTCCCTCTCGACGACAATAAGAAGTTCCGCGTGTCGGCTGGTCTCTTCTGGGGCCCGGCCCGTATTGCGAACATTACCCCCGACAGCCGTTATACCTCCACGCTCACCACGATTGCGGCCTATAACCAACTCTATGACTCGGCAGATCCGGGCGACCCGATCCGCAGCTGGGGTTATGCCGGTCTCTATATGGGACAGTATGCCCAGGATTGTCACGACGAGGTCCACGATGTCGATCACGTCGAGGGTGACACCTATCTGATGATGCCCGACGACAACGGTGATCTCAGCATCGAGATGCGCACCAATAGCTTCAAACCCTATCTGGGCGTGGGCTATGAGTTGGGTATCCTGAAGAAGAACGAGAATCTGAAGCTCGGCATCGACGCCGGCGTGCTCTTCTGGGGTGGTGCGCCCTCCTTACGTGTCTCCTCCGACGGTCTCAACCTTGTGAAGGACATCAAGAACGTCCCCGGTAAGAAGGGTGACTATGTGAGTAAAATCAATAAGCTGGTGGTCTTCCCAGTCATCAGCGTGAGTCTTATTTATCATATCTTATAAGAAAGAACATGAAGCAATTAATCGTAATAACTATGATGGCTTTCGCCATCTTGAGCCTGAAGGCTCAAAATGAATCTAGCATGCCTAGCATGCCTAGCATATCTAGCATGCCTAGTTCTGCTAGGTCTGCTAGTTCTGCTAGTTCTGCTAGTTCTGCTAGTCCTGCTAGCTACTTTAATCACCTCGATCTCTCTGTCAGCCTGGGCACCTCCGGCATCGGCTTCGATCTGGCGACGCCGGTCGGCAATTACGTCCAACTGCGGGCGGGCTTCGAGTTCATGCCCGGCTTCCATGCGGGCATCGATTTCCCGATAGAGGTGGGGACGGGCTACGATGTGGATAACCATGTGGAGATGATCGGCAAACCGACGATGAACAACTTCAAGTTCCTCGTCGATGTGTTCCCCTTCAAGAACAACAAACACTGGCACTTCACTGCCGGTTTCTACCTCGGCTCGTCGCAGTTTGCCCGGGCAGACAACTCCATGGAGGCAATGACCTCGCTCCTGGCGGTGGGTATGTATAATCATATCTATGATCGTGTGGAGAATTCCTGGATTACCGGTGAGCCCGTGATGGACATTACGATCGGCGGTACCCCGTTCCGCCCTGAGCTGAATCCCAATCAGATGAAGTCCATTCTCTCCAATGGTCGTATGGGCTTCACGCTGGGACAGTATGCTCATGATATTTATTCAGAGGCAGGCCTGCTGATCCATGAGAAAGGTGATTCTTATGTGATGGAGCCTGGAGAGGATAATCAGGTGCATGTCTATGCCAAGTCCAACAGCTTTAAGCCTTACCTGGGCTTTGGCTATGGCGGACGCCTGGTGAAGGGGCGCGACGACTGGAAGGTGTCGTTTGATGCCGGCGTGATGTTCTGGGGTAAGCCCGACCTCTATACCCATGATGGTACGAACCTGACCAAGGATGTGGAGAATATC
>ONNY01000223.1 GCA_900319305.1 uncultured Prevotella sp. | reverse complement strand
GAGGAGAAAGCCTACAAGAGCATCGACGAGAGCCTGCGCAAGTTGCAGACGGAGTACATCGACCTGCTGCTGATCCATCAGGCCTACGGCGACGTATTCGGCACGTGGCGGGCGATGGAGAAGGCCTATCGAGAGGGCAAGGTGCGCGCTATCGGCGTGAGCAACTTCCAGGCAGGCCGCTTCTTCGACTTTGCGCACTACGTGGAGCTGAAGCCGATGGTGAACCAGTTGCAGTGCAACGCCCTTGCGCAGCAGACGTGTATCGAGCCGATTCACGCTGAGTTCGGCACGAAGGTGATGGCGTGGGGACCGCTTGGCGGACAGGGTGCTGAAGGTATCGTAAAGAGCGAGGTGTTGGCTGCCATTGGAGCGAAGTATGGTAAGACTGCTGCACAGGTTGCCCTCCGCTGGCTCACCCAGCGTGGTATCGTAGCCATCCCCAAATCAACTCACAAGGAGCGCATGGCGCAGAACTTCGACATCTTCGACTTCACACTCTCCGACGATGATATGTCGCAGATTGCCACCCTCAACCAACAGGACGCGGGCTTCATCAATTTCGACGACCCACGGTTCGTGAAATACTTACAAACTGTATTTTGGTGATGAGTCTTTGAACTTCCTCAAGGACGAACTGAAGGGCTACGGCCCAGTGGTGCTGCTCAACTACGGCAGTGGCAGTGTAAAGCGTAACGGCATCTACGACCAGGTGGTGGCTATTCTCAAAGAGGCAGGCAAAACGATCGTGGAGAATCCTGGTGTGATGACCAATCCCACGCTTGAGAAACTGAACGAGGGCGTGAAGATTGCCCGCGAGAACGAGGTGGACCTGATTCTTGCCCTTGGCGGCGGCAGCGTGTGCGACTATTCAAAGGCGGTGGCGGCATCAGTCTATTACGAAGGTGACTATTGGGATCAGTTCTGGCTGAGACAGCAGAATCCCGCCGAAGGCCAGCGACTATTACCCGTAGGCTGCATCTTGACGATGGCTGGCACAGGCTCGGAGATGAATGCTGGCACGGTGATTACTGATGCCGAGCACACTTTCAAGGTGGGTCATGTGTTCGACAGCCGTCTGATGCCTAAGTTCTCCATCCTTAACCCGAAGTTCACGATGACCGTGCCCGAAAACCAG
The DNA here is from genome assembly GCA_900319305.1 of uncultured Prevotella sp. Classification (GTDB taxonomy): domain Bacteria; phylum Bacteroidota; class Bacteroidia; order Bacteroidales; family Bacteroidaceae; genus Prevotella. Next base: position 914 of record ONNY01000223.1, on the reverse strand, counting down.
ATGAAGGCAGGCATCTACGACATCATGAACCACATCATGGAGCAGTACTTCTCTAACATCGATGACAATACCAGCGACTACTTGGCTGAGGGTCTGATGCGCTCCGTCATCCACAGCAGCCGCATAGCAGTGAAGAATCCACAGGATTATGAGGCACGCTCCAACATCATGTGGACCGCCACATGGGCATTGAACACGCTCATCGGACTGGGTAAGCAGCAAGACTGGATGGTACACATGATTGGTCACAGCGTGGGAGCCTGGACACACGCCCCTCACGGCTATGCCCTCGCCTCCGTCTCGATGGCCTACTATCGTCGCGCCATGAAGAACGGTCTTCCTAAGTTCGTGCGCTTTGCCAAGAATGTTTGGAATATTCAGGGAGATGGAATGACTGATGAGCAGATAGCCGAAGCTGGCCTGCAGGCCCTGAAAGCCTGGATGCTGGAGATTGGTCTTCCACTCTCCATCAGTGAGTTAGGTGCCACTGAGGATATGATTCCCGGCATCACCGAGGGTACTATCTGCTATCCCGCAGGTTATCTGAATCTGACGAAGGATGACGTGACGGAAATCCTGAAGGAGAGTATGTAATATGAATCGAATCGTCTATTTATTTGCAGCATTATTGACAATGGTAACAGTAAAAGCACAGACGCTGACGGAGCATGAGGTGCAAGAAGGAGCCAGCAACGAGTGGTGCGAGCCTGTGGATGATGCTAACTATGATGCACTTAAATAAAAAGGAACGGAATATGTACAGTTTGAATTATAAGGTAACGACAAGTGCCTGTGACAGCGAGGGACGGCTGAAGCTCTACTCTGCCCTCCAGATGATGCAGGACTGCTCCGAAATGTGGATTGATTCAGAGCCTGGCGTAAAACAGTACTTTACGGAGCAGAACATGGCTCAG
>ONNY01000224.1 GCA_900319305.1 uncultured Prevotella sp. | reverse complement strand
TGTCAAAGACAAAGAGATGGAGATTAGTTCAAATCGTAGAAAAAGCTAAGTAATTATGATACAGACAGAATCAAGACTTACAGTAGCTGACAACAGCGGCGCACGCGAGGCTCTCTGCATCCGTGTACTGGGCGGTACGAAGCGCCGTTATGCCAGCGTAGGTGATATCATCGTCGTCTCTATCAAGAACGCGATCCCTACAAGTGACGTGAAGAAGGGTGCAGTATCAAAGGCTTTGGTTGTTCGCACAAAGAAGGAGATCCGTCGTGCAGATGGTTCTTACATCCGTTTCGACGACAACGCTTGTGTGCTGCTGAACAACGCAGGTGAGCTTCGTGGTAGCCGTATCTTCGGCCCCGTTGCCCGTGAGCTCCGTGCCGTTAATATGAAGGTCGTTTCTTTGGCACCTGAGGTACTTTAATAATTAAATGATTAGAAGAAATGGCAAAGTTCAATATTAAGAAAAACGATACAGTCATCGTTCTGGCCGGTGAGGACAAGGGCAAGACTGGTAAGGTGCTGAAGGTGATGACCGACAAGCAGCGTGCTCTCGTAGAGGGTGTGAACATGGTCAACAAGAGCGCTAAGCCCAGTGCCAAGAATCCTCAGGGAGGTTTTGTGAAGATGGAGGCTCCTATTCACATCTCTAATATTAGTTTGATTGATCCGAAGAGCGGCAAGGCTACCCGCGTGGCTGTTAAGCGCGAGGGTAAGAAGGTCGTTCGTATCGCTAAAAAGTCAGGGGAGGAGATTAAGTAATGGCAAATACAGCACAGTTAAAGGCAGAGTACAAGGAGAAGATTGCTCCCGCTCTGCAGAAGCAGTTCAACTACACTTCAGCGATGCAGATTCCTGCCCTCAAGAAGATTGTTGTGAACCAGGGTCTTGGTGACGCTACTCAGGACAAGAAGATCATCGACGTAGCTATCAACGAGATTTCTGCCATCTGCGGTCAGAAGGCAGTTGCTACCTATTCAAAGAAGGATATCGCTAACTTCAAGCTTCGTAAGAAGATGCCTATCGGCGTGATGGTAACTCTCCGTCGTGAGCGCATGTACGAATTCCTGGAGAAGCTCGTCCGCATCGCCCTGCCCCGTATCCGTGACTTCAAGGGTATCGAGAGCAAGTTCGATGGCCGTGGTAACTACACACTGGGTATCCAGGAGCAGATTATCTTCCCCGAGATCAATATCGATTCAGTAGATCGCATTCAGGGTATGAACATCACCTTCGTGACCTCTGCACAGACAGACGAGGAGGACGCTAAAAACGATTAAGAGATATGGCAAAAGAATCAATGAAAGCCCGCGAGGTGAAGCGCGCCAAGCTCGTAGCCCGCTATGCTGAGAAGCGTGCAGCGCTGAAGAAGGTGATCGCCACTTCCGAGGATCCCGCAGAGGCTTATGAGGCAGCTCGTAAGCTGCAGAGCATCCCCAAGAACGCAAACCCCATCCGTCTGCACAACCGTTGCAAGATCACCGGTCGTCCGAAGGGTTACATGCGTCAGTTCGGTCTCTCCCGTATCCAGTTCCGTGAGATGGCATCAAGCGGTCTGATCCCCGAGATCCAATAGCAGATTATCTGACACGACTCAGAAACGCGATTATGGCACATCACCGTGTCGTAGAGGTTCCTGCGTCAAACTTGAAGAAGGAAATCACAAAGATCCTCTTCGAGAAGGGCTATATCCTGAACTACAAGTTCATTGAGGATGGTCCTCAGGGTACTATCAAGGTTGCCTTGAAGTATGACCCTGCAACTCGTGAAAACGCCATCAAGTGCCTGAAGAGAGTATCCACACCGGGTCTCCGCAAGTACACTGGCTACAAAGAGATGCCGAGAGTAATTAACGGACTGGGTATTGCAATCTTATCCACGTCTAAAGGTGTAATGACAGACAAAGAGGCTGCCGACCTGAAGATTGGCGGTGAGGTTCTTTGCTACGTATATTAATTGGAGGATAGAATATGTCAAGAATAGGAAAATTACCAATTAGTATTCCCGCAGGCGTTACCGTTGCTCAGGACAAGGATGGTATCGTTACCGTAAAGGGTCCCAAGGGTGAGCTTTCACAGAAGGTCGACTCTTCTATCAAGGTTAAGATCGAGGATGGTCACATCACTTTCGAGATTGATGAGAACAGCCCTGTAAACATTAAGCAGAAGCAGGCTTTCCATGGTCTCTATCGTGCACTTGTCAACAATATGGTTGTTGGCGTGAGCGAAGGCTATAAGAAGGAGATGGAGCTCGTAGGTGTAGGTTACCGTGTGTCTAACCAGGGTAACATCATTGAGTTCGCTCTCGGCTATACGCACCCGATTTTCATCCAGCTTCCTAAGGAGGTGAAGGTTGAGACCAAGTCGGAGCGTAACCAGAATCCGCAGATTATCCTCGAGTCATGCGACAAGCAGCTGCTCGGACTGATTTGTGCTAAAATTCGTTCTTTCCGTATGCCTGAGCCTTACAAAGGAAAGGGTATTTTGTTCAAGGGTGAGGTTATCCGTCGTAAGTCGGGTAAGTCAGCATCAGCTAAGTAATTAAGAATTAATTAAAGTATTCAAGATTATGACAACAAAGAAAGTAGAAAGACGAATTAAGATCAAATATAGAATTCGTAAGAACGTGTTCGGCACAGCCGAGCGTCCCCGTCTGAGCGTTTTCCGCAGCAACAAGCAGATCTATGCTCAGGTGATTAATGATTTGGAAGGTAAAACCCTCGCATCTGCATCTTCACTGGGTCTTGAGACCATGCCTAAGATCCAGCAGGCTGAGAAGGTTGGTGAGCTGGTAGCTAAGAAGGCTCAGGAGGCTGGCATTACCGCCGTTGTCTTCGACCGAGACAGACTGGTTGCCATCAACCGTGTTACCAAGGTAACAAAGGGAGGTCGCACCTTTACATTCGCAGCCATCGTTGTTGTCGGTGACGGCAACGGCATCATTGGCTGGGGTCTGGGTAAGGCTGGTGAAGTAACAGCAGCCATTGCCAAGGGTGTTGAGGCAGCCAAGAAGAATCTTGTCAAGGTTCCTGTACTGAAGGGCACCATCCCCCACGAGATGGAGGCTCACTTCGGTGGTGCACAGGTGTTCCTGAAGCCGGCAGCAGCTGGTACCGGTCTGGTGGCCGGTGGTGCTATGCGTGCCGTTCTGGAGAGTGTTGGTATTAAGGATGTGCTCGCTAAGTCTAAGGGTTCTTCTAACCCCCACAACCTGGTGAAGGCTACCATCGTAGCACTGAGCCAGATGCGCGACGCCTATACCGTAGCAGGTACCCGTGGTATCAGTATGGAAAAAGTATTTAGAGGATAAAGGAGATTTTGACTATGGCAACAATTAAGGTAAAGCAGATTAAGAGTAAGATCGGTTATCCGGTGGATCAGAAGCGTAATCACAACATTTAAAAAGAAGATTCGATTATGAAACTGAATAATTTAAAGCCAGCTGAGGGCTCAACCCACTCACGTCGTCGTATCGGTCGCGGACCCGGTTCTGGTCTGGGCGGTACTTCTACCCGTGGTCACAAGGGAGCCAAGGCTCGTTCTGGTTATAAGAGAAAGATTGGTTTCGAAGGTGGTCAGATGCCTCTCCAGCGCCGTGTGCCGAAGGGTGGCTTCAAGAACATCAACCACAAGGAGTACTTTGCTGTGAACCTCTCTACGCTTCAGAAGCTCGCTGAGGAGAAGAACCTCACCAAGATCGGAATCGCAGAGCTCATCGCAGCAGGTCTGACCAATGGTAAGGAACTGGTAAAGGTTCTCGGCAACGGTGTGCTCAAGGCTAAGATCGATGTCGAGGCAAATGCATTCTCAAAGACTGCTGAAGAGGCAATCAAGGCAGTAGGTGGTAACGCAACAATAATCTAAACTGTAAAATGAAGAAGTTAATAGAGACACTGAGGAACATCTGGAAGATCGAGGACCTGCGCCAGCGCATCCTGATCACACTCCTGTTTGTAGCGATTTATCGTTTCGGCTCATTCGTGGTACTCCCGGGTATCAACCCCTCCATGCTGAGTCAGTTGCAGTCACAGACTGCCGGCGGTCTGATGTCGTTGCTCGATATGTTCTCCGGTGGTGCATTCTCCAATGCGTCGATCTTTGCGCTTGGAATCATGCCTTACATCTCTGCTTCTATCGTAATGCAGCTTCTTGCTGTCGCCGTTCCTTACGTGCAGAAGATGCAGCGTGAGGGCGAGAGCGGCCGTAAGAAAATCAGTATGTACACCCGATGGCTGACAGTGGCAATCCTGCTGTTCCAGGCACCGGGTTACCTGATGAACCTGAAGATGCAGGCAGGAGC
>ONNY01000228.1 GCA_900319305.1 uncultured Prevotella sp. | reverse complement strand
GTCGGAGCTGGGCAAGTTGGAGGATATCAATCTCCTCACTCCTGACGATATCTATGCCGAGGCCCTGACCTTCAAGCCTGAGATCCGTTCAGAGCAGCTTCGTCTGCAGGGTAGCGAGCACAGCATCAACATCGCCAAGGCCGGGCACTATCCGAAACTGAACTTCAGTGCCGGTATGGGGTCGAACTACTATACCAGCAGTGCCTACGACTCTGATCCCTTCGGCAAGCAGTTGTCGAATAATTTCAGTCAGTTTATTGCCCTGAACCTGAATATCCCTATCTTCAACCGTTTCCAGGTGCGCAACAATATCCGAAGTGCCCGAGCCGACCGCATGAATCAGGAACTGAAGCTTGAGAATGCGAAGAAGACGCTCTATAAGGAGATACAACAGGTGTATTACAATGCCTTGAATGCGCTCTCCAAGGAAAAGAGCTCCCTCGAGGCTGTGGTGAGCTCTGAGGATGCCTTCAAGTTGATGCAGGCGAAATATGAGAACGGCAAGGCCACTATCACTGAGTTTAACGAGGCCAAGAACAAGTACCTGAAGGCGGAGTCGGATCTCGTCCAGGCACGTTACGAACGCCTCTATCAGTGGGCATTGCTCGACTTCTACCGGGGTAGGGACCTGGACTTCTAATTCCCTCGCATTATTTATTTCTTATGACGATTGGCGCGTTGCTCACGGTACTTCGCCTTCTGGCGGGCACTGCCGCTGCCATGGGCGCCCGTGATATACTGCTTCTTCTTGGCTTTGGTCTTCACCTTGCCATCATCTTTTGGCTTATCACCTCCACGTCCGAAGTTGATGCCGTTTTCTAGGATATTCTGAAAATCGTCCATTTACCTTTTTACTTTTTTACCTTTTTACCTTTTAATGGTGGAACAATCTCACGCCTGTGAAGGCCATGGCGATATTGTATTTGTCGCAGGTCTCGATCACATTGTCATCACGCACGCTGCCACCAGCCTGGGCGATGAACTCCACGCCACTCTTGTGGGCACGCTCGATGTTGTCGCCGAAGGGGAAGAACGCATCTGAACCCAGGGCCACCTTGGTGTTCTGTGCAATCCAGGCCTTCTTTTCTTCCATCGTCAGCACTTCGGGCTGGGTCTTAAAGAACTGCTGCCAGGTGCCATCGCGCAGTACGTCGTCATGATCCTCAGAGATATATACGTCGATGGTGTTGTCACGGTCGGCACGACGGATGTTATCCACGAAAGGCAGGTTCATGACCTTCGGATGCTGGCGCAACCACCAGATGTCGGCCTTGTTACCTGCCAGACGGGTACAGTGGATACGGCTCTGCTGTCCGGCTCCGATACCGATGGCCTGTCCGTCCTTCACGTAGCAGACAGAGTTTGACTGCGTATATTTCAGGGTGATAAGGGCGATGATCAGGTCGCGCTTGGCCTCTGGGGTAAAGGTCTTGTTCTGGGTGGGCATATTCTCAAAGAGCGTATCATCGTCGAGTTTGATCTCATTTCGACCCTGTTCGAAGATGATGCCGAACACCTGCTTGCGCTCGATCGGCTCAGGCACGTAGGTGGGATCAATCTTTATCACATTATAGGTACCCTTACGGGGTGAAGTCTGGGGCGATCACACCGTCGCTTACTTCACGCTTCAGCAGTTTGGCGGTGGTGGCGTCGCAGGTGTCAGAGAGCGCCACGAAGTCACCGTAACTCGACATACGGTCAGCACCACGGGCACGGGCGTAGGCACAGGCGATGGGACTCTCGTCGAGACCCTTCACGTCGTCCACGAAGTAGATCTTCTTCAGGGTGTCGCTCAGGGGCAGACCTACGGCAGCACCTGCAGGTGAGACATGCTTGAACGAGGCAGCTGCAGCCAGACCCGTAGCAGCCTTCAGCTCCTTCACCAACTGCCAGGCATTAAAGGCGTCGAGGAAGTTGATGTAGCCAGGACGACCGTTGATCACTTCGATGGGTAACTCGCCCTCGGTCATAAAGATGCGTGAGGGCTTCTGATTCGGATTACATCCGTACTTGAGTGCTAATTCTTTCATTGTTTTCGTGAATTTTTTAATTCCGGCTGCAAAATTACAAAAAATAATTGTAAATTTGCACCGCTTTTATATAAATAATATGGAGAAGAAACGTGTTGCCCTTCGTAAACTACTTGATGCAGTAGAGAAGGAAATCCTACGAAAGCCTGATAAGAAGGTGCTTGACCGCCTCTCGCTCTTGGCAGGATTCCAGGACTGGAAATCATTCCAGGATGCACTCCACGGTGACGTCAGCGCCGATGAGAACTACAAATGAAAAAGAGAGGCTCCTGTTGTGGAACCTCTCTTTGTTGCTTTTCTTATTCACCAACGTTGTGGCGCTTCTCCTTAATAC